>CANDRW010000024.1 GCA_947388675.1 uncultured Clostridium sp.
CGGGATTTCCACCCGTTAGATTACTTACCCTTTGCTGGGCGCACAATTACTAGTTGTCGCTATGTTCAACATCTGTTTTACATTTAGATATTTCCATTTTTTCTTCTATATTTTTGATAAAATTTGCTTTATATATATATCTATTTTTTTACCATCAACAAGTTCAATGTTATTGGCTTTTGCTAACTCTATTGCGGCTGGTGTGAATGTATTGTTTGTGATTACTATACCTTTATCTGCTTTATACATTCCTATTGAAGCAACAACTTCTTGAACTGCTTTGTTTCCAACAGGAGAACTATAAAATTTGGCTTGGATAACATATTTTATATCATTTTTATATGCAACCACATCTGCTCCGTTGATCTCCACTTTTCTTGGTAATTTCTTCTATTCTATATCCTAATTTTTTATATAATTTTGCAACATATTCTTCAAATTCAAAGCCATTCTTTATAGAACTAAAATCTAATTCTAATTTTTGCATTTCTAGTTCTTTCGATAAATTTCCTGTTAATAATCTTTCTTTCTCTTTTTCTATTTCTATCTCTTTTACTTTTTTATTTACATCGTTTATTACCTTATCTGGATTACTTAAGATTTCAAAGATAACTTTATCGACAATATTCCTTCGCTGCTCTTTTATTACTTTTTCCATAAATAAAATTACTTGCTCTTTATTATATTTAGTAACTTTCCCAATTTCTTTTACTATATAGTCTATTAGTTTTGCTCTTGTTGATATTTTGACTTTAGATGTATCAACATTTATGTTTAACTTCTTTTCTTCCTTCATTGCAATTATCAGACCAATATCATATTTAGATAATTCTTTTTTTAGCTCACTTTTATAGAATTTTAAATAAATTGGATATATTTTATTAGTCATATATTCTACATCATTCGTTGTACTATTTAAATTATTATAAATTTTTGTAAGTTCTTCATTTTTATCAAATTCTTTTATCTTATCACACAAGTTTAATAAATATAATAATTTACTTGAATTATTATATATTTTCTTTATTTTATTTACTATCATAGCTTGAAATGAACAAGAGTTTGAATAATAAGTATCTATTGGGATATTTTTTACATAATAATCATATAATTGTTTAGGTTCAATTTCAAAATTTTCAAATGTTCTAGTTCTCTCATATCTGTAGTTCCATTTTTCATTCACAAAATCTACAAAGCAACTATATTTTTTTCTTTGACCTCTTTTTAGTATTCTCTTTGTTAATTCCCAAACTATTTCATCATTACAATCTTCTGAGTAAGTATAATCTTTACAATAATTATATATCAATATTAAATTAGGATTGGATAAAAGTTTATCTATAATTTTATTTATACATTGTGCCTCTTTTTCTTTGTCCTTATCTATTTGTTTATCTCTTTTTATTGCTTCTTCTTCTTTTTTTATTTTTTCTTCTTCTTTTGCTTTTCTTTTTTCTTCTGCTTCTTTCTTTCTTCTTTCTTCCTTTTTCCTTTTTTCTTCTGCTTCTTCTTTTTTTATAACATAGCACTCTTTACATAAAGATTCGTATGGATAAAGTGAGTAGGCACTTTCATAAAATCTAATCTTTCTATTACAACAACCACAATATATTGCCATTTAATTTCCTCTTTTCTTTATCATTATAAACTACATCTATAAGACTAATTCCCCTATTACTTGTATGTATCAATACTAACATAAAAGTAATCAAATATCAAATTTTAATTATTTTTAATTTTTTTTAATCATTCTTTTATCTTTTTACCAAAAAAACCTATATTTTCGGTTCTTTTTAATCATATTACCAATTACTCCTGTTAACTACTTATAATCCTAGCTAGGTGATAAATTTGAGGAAAATCAATAAGTATAAGAAATTGCAAGGAAGCCCAAAGCAAAAAAAAAGACTTGAAATAATTAATAAATTTCAAGATGATATTGCAAAGTATTTTTATAGTTCACATTATAAAAACAAGACCTAATCATACAACATTAGATTCTTGTTTTTTACTATCTATCTATTTCTTACATAGTAAGCTATCATACTTAATATATTTTTTGCACTTGGTTTATCACTTTGTCCTAATCTTAGTATTTTTCTCGTTTTTTCTCTATCAGTAAATCGCCACATATTTTTTATTGCCGTATTTATATCAGATTTTACAGTATAAACATTCTCTTTATGCAATTTTGCTATTTTCTGATAAATATTCTCAATACTGTCTTCACTTTCTTCTATTGAATATTGTATAGCTTCCCACATCAGTCTAGTTCCTTTTAATGAATATGAAAAACCAATCTTAAACAATATGTCAATAATTTTTTCTTCTAGATATTTATTAGACTGTTCTATTTCTAGCTTTTCTAGTTCTTTAGCTACTTGTTCTGCTGGAGTTAACTTCGATATAAATCTATCAATACACTCATATTCACGAGCCAACTCCATATATTCTGATTCTCCTGAGTAAATAAATATCTTTGTCCTTATTTGTTTATCTGCTTCAACTTTTTCTAATATTTGTAAACCATTTTCCCCTGGCATCTTTAAGTCTAATATTAGTACATCTGGATTTAATTCTCTTATCTTTTGATACACTTTTGCTCCGTCATTCAAAATGCCTACACACCTTACACTCTGGCTGATACTAATCGTGTTTGACAGGTGTACACTAATAGGCAAGTTGTCTTCAGCAATCATAACATCTAGCATAGTGATACCCCCTAATTATATTTTGGTAATATAATTTTATCACTTTTTTATATTTATGTAAACCTTACAGATGATATTATTACCCTTAGAGTTATTTTTCCTGACGATATAGCTCTCCTCCTGGATGAGTGTAAATATCAGTTGCATTAGACGAATGTCCTAAGAATTTTTTTAACATTATATCTGAATAGCCTTCTTCATACTTTTTAGTACCTGAATCGTGCCTCATAATATGTGGATTTATTTTATCTGCATTTACTTTATCACAATATTGATTTAAAATAGTATTTATACTTGTTCTTGACATAGGTTTATTGGTATTTGCAGTCTTGTTGCTAACCATCAAATACTTATTTTCTCTGCCATTTAGTAATTTCTCTCTTTCTGGTAAATAGTCATTAATTGCATCAAATATAACCTGATCCATAAAGATACTGCGTATTTTGTTACCTTTTCCTAAAATACGAATTGAATACATATTAAAATCAATATCTCTTGCTAATTGTAATTCAATTACTTCTGATACTCTTAATCCTCCTTCATCGCAAAGGATAAACATAAGGTAGTCTCTTTTATTCTCTCTTCCAGCCCTTAATCTTACTTTTTTGATTGTATCTTTTGGCAACATTTGTGAAGTAATGAAAGGTCTATCAATTTTATAAAAGTCTTTCTTCTTTATAATCTTTATGTCTTCTTTTCTTATCTTAGTTTCTATAAGAAAATTTTCATATACAGATAGTGCAGCGGTCTTTCTGTTTATAGTAGAAAATTTAAAACCTCTTTTTTCTTTCATATACTTTTTGAATTCCATATAATCAGCTCGTGAAAAGTCAACTATATCTTCACCAAATTCATTCTTAAAATATGTAATAAATTGCTTTATATCAATCAAATAAGATTTAATAGTATTTTGCTCTCCAGATATATCATAGCTTTCTTTTAAATATTCCTCGAACTCTTCTAATATATTCATTTTTCCCACCTCTTATTTATGTAGTATTTTTTTGTATCTGTTTTTGTTATTTATGTATTATTTTTTATTTTGTTTTTAACCATTCTTTTTCTAAAATACTACATAAGTGTAATTATGTAGTATTTTTTCTTTTTCAAAAAATTACTCTATACAAAATATATAGGGTAAGTTTTAAAAACAGTTGTCTAATACATTCTTAGCTTCTTTAAAATATATCTATATTCTAATCTCTAAATTTCTAAAATGAAAGGTGAGAAAAAATCTTTTTTTCTAAGAGTCATCTATTTTTCGCATTAAGTCAATAAAAATAAACCGTTAAATATTTAGTATTTCTAAATTCTTAACAGTTTATTCATTTTAATAAATTCTACTTTTTTCTTAGAACTGTTGCTTTATTTTATCTATAACTTTTGTTTCAGTTTGAACTATATATGCTTTTGAAAGTCCTAACATTGCACCCACTTCTTCAGGAGTTCTTTCTATCCCACTTTTGATTCCAAAACGAAGCTCTATAATTTGCTTATCTCGTCCCCACAATGTATCATAATATTTCTCTATAAGCTTCCTATTAAATTTAAAATCTACATCTGGCTCTTTTTGATTTTCTTGCTTAACTTCTTCCACAAACTTTCCTGTTTCTCTACATATATAATGTTCTATAGAAGAATGTATGTCTTCTTCAAACATTTTCTTAAATTCTTTTGGTGTAATTTTTGTTTTTTTCGCACTCATATCTAAAACTTCGTCTATTCTATCTTTAATTGCACGACATAGACCTAATTTTCCCATAATAATTAAAACTTCTTTATCCAAATCATTTTCTTTTTTATACTTATTAACTATATGCTCCACCAAGTCATCTAATTGCTTTATATCTTCTTGGGTAAAATTTAGCCTTTTTTCTAATTCTTTTAGTTGTTCATCTATTATCATGTTATTACCTACTTTATTATCTATTTTTTCTTAATTGCATACATAATTGATTATATTCTTGTTGTGTGATCATTTCATCTTTTAAAAGCTGTTTATATCTACTCATTTTTTCATATATTTCTTCTAACTCAATTTCTGTTGTCATATTTTCAGTTTTATAACTCCAAACTTTTGAAGATGTTTCTGATATTTCTCGTTCTTCAGATGTATCATTATTTTTACTTGTACTAATATTGTTCTTATTATTGATATTTAAATTATGTATATTTCTATCTTTATAATATTCATCTACCTCATGTTCACCAGTTGTATTTAGTATTTTATCAGTATTCTCTAGTATTTGCAATATATTGTCCATATAGTCTCCAACTTCATAAAGCGTAATAATCCTTATTTGTGACTGTTGTAATCTTGTTTTGTTTTCTTCTATATATGACTCAACCATTTCTTGTGCTATTCTAATAAAATCAAAACTTCCATTAATTATTATTATCTGTTCTTTTGCTATATTGCTATCCAACTCTTCTTTTATGCTTTCCAAGTTTTCACTCGTTTTCCATTCTATGTCATTAAGAAACTCGTTTTTTAGTTTAAGTCCTAAGATATATACTCTAATTGTCGTTGTTATTTCGTTTTCTAATATTGTAGTAACTTTTACATCTTTTTTTAATATTTTTTCAAGATATAGTAATATAATAGTAGCAAACTGAAGCTTTGTTGCATAAAAGCTAGATATTCTTATGATATTTGATGTATTTTTATTATTATCCAATTAATTTCGCTCCTCCCATTATACCTCAAGAAGATATTTCATCTATTTTTTTAATGTTTCTTTTAATTGCATACATAATTGATCATATTCTCTTTGTGTAATTACTCCATTTTTTAAAAGCTGTTTATATCTACTCATTTTTTCATATATTTCTTCTAAATCAATTTCTGTTGTTTCATTTTCAGCTTTATGATCCAAAACTTTTGAAAATACTTCTGATATTTCTTGTTCTCCTGATGTATTTAATACTTTATCATTATTTTTTATTATTTGTTCACCATATTCTATAAAATCATTATTGTTATAAAGTGTAATAATTTTAATTTTCGATTTTTCTAATTTTGTTTGCTTCTGTTTTATATATACTTGTACTATTTTTTGTACCTTCTGAATAAATTCTCTCCTTCCATTTATTATTATCATTTGTTCTTCTGCAATATTGTTATCTAGTTTTTCGATAATGTTTTCTATTTCTGATTGTTTAATTGGTTTCCACTCTACATCTAATATTTTTGTATTGGTATTCCTCATTTGAGCAAAGTCAACCATCTCTTTTATTTCATCTTCTAATATTGTAGCCACCTTTACTTTATGCTCTAATGCTTCTTCTAAATATGGTATGAGAAATGAAGCTAAATGTATATTTGATACATAACTACCAAATATTTTTATAACATTAGAAGTCTCTCTATCTCCAATTTCTTTTATATTTTTACTTGTACAAACATTTTTCCTATTATTTCTTTTTATACAAGCTAATATTTTGCCCTCTATCCTCCATTGAGCATATTCCTCTAACGAAACCCTCTTTTCTATATTAAAGGTATGAATTGCCTCATATATTGCTATTTTTCCTATTCTGTTTAATTTTTCTCTATTCCAATTAACTTCTTTCTCATATTTTTCAACTATATGTGTTAGCAAATCTTTTAATTGTTGCACATCTTCTCTTGTAAAATTTAGTTCTATTGCTCTTTCCTCTATTATTTCATCCATCACCATTTTACTACCTACTTACTTTTTTTATTTTCTGGTTTTCTAATATAGATATAATCTCTACACCATTATTTTTTATTACATCTGTTATTTCCATTAATTTTGACAATTCAATTTCATTTGGTGCCTTATATAAATGACTAATATGATCTACTAATAAAATATCAAATTCCTTTTTCTGAATTTTTTCCATCATACTATTTAAAGCTACTCTATCTTTTCTTGAACCAATATCAATATAGAATACAAGGTTCTCTTCTTTTACTCCAAAATAACTAGCAGCATAATTTATGATACTCTTCTTATGTTCTTCTATTCTTTTAATATCATTGACACTATAAAAAATATACCCTACTATTCTTTTTCCTTCCAAATGTATTTTCCTTTCTATAATTTAGTTTTATCCTCAGTTATTTTTTTGAACTTAGGATAAATAGCAATAATTACATCTTTAATTGTTTCTAGTTCACACTCATTACATCTAGCTATAATATTTTCTATTATTTCTTTGTCAGAATATTCCTGTTTTACATCCATTTCTTCATGTTTACCATATAGCAACTCGTTAGGTGAAACTCGTAATGCTTGGCAAACTTGATGTAGTGTATGTACACTACAACTCTTGTTTCCTTTCTCTAGTTCATTCACGTAAGATTCAGAACGATTAATCATTTCCGAAAATTTCTCTTTAGGTAATCCTATTTTTTCTCTATTATTTTTCACTCTTTCTCCAAAGCTTCTCCAGTCTGTATATTCGTATCTATCTACTTTCTCCATTTCGTGAGCTAACCTCCATATAATAAATTGTTAGTATGATTATCTCACGTTTTCTATTTTTTTGTTATAAACCGCAAGTTGGTTTTTATTGCAACTTGTGGTTGTGTGTCTGAGCAAATAAAAAAACGAACTTATATCCGTCAATCTTTATATTTTTTCCATTGCTTTAATATCATTCTTTACATTCTTAATCAAAATTTCCCAAAACTTTTCTTTTATCCTTTTTTGCATTATAAAATATTTGCATCTCCTAAAGAAATTAGTTACATTATAATCTCTCTTTATAACTTTGTTTATTATTCTTTTTATCTTTATTCTTTCCCATAAATTAGGATATAGATTGTAATATATTTTTTTCGTATTTTCACTTTCTATTATGAATTCTTTTAATATTGATTCAACTGCAATTTTCTCTAACCAATTCTCAAATTCAATGATCTTTATATTATTTATTATAAGATTGTTTACAATATCCATATTAATATATATATCAGTTATTCTTTCAGTCATTATCTCAAAACATTTTGGTATTAACATATAATTGTTGCTTATCAATTTATTTTCTATATCTTTTTCTAAGTCTTCCTGCTTGCAATATATAAAATCATAATATCCTTTTTCAATTTCATTCCATAATTCTTTTGATGCAATGAATTTAAATTTGTGCTTACTTTTTTCATTAACTTTCCCTTTAGCTCCTATTACCAATATATTATACACATTTTCCTCCTTTCCAATTTGAGCTTTACAATTACATTAATTCTTTTTTCTTAAGATAATATATTCCTTGAAATTAATAATCTCTATAATATCTTTTTCTTTCCAGCCTAATTTTTCTCTTAACACTGCACTAATTTCCATTCTTCCCAATCTATCAAGTTTCTCGTTGGACCAATTATCCATAGCACCATAACTAATTACTAAACATCCTTCAATTATTTGGTATACAATTTCATCTGAAGTAGCACTTCTATATTCTACTGGAATAGTAATTCTTCCTAATTCATCTATTTTTCTTTTTTTGCTTTTCGCTTCATTTAAAAACTTTATTAATTCTTCCATTTTTTCTTTAGTCTCCTTTTCTATTCTTTCTCTATTTGGATATTAGATAATTTTTCTAAGCATTTACTACAAACAAGTTTCTCTTTATACTCAACTAATTTTTTAGAACTTCCACAAAAGATACAATTAGGCTCGAGTTTTTTCAAAACAATATTATAGCCATCTACAAATATTTCAATAGGATCCTTTTCAGCAATGTCGAATTTGTTTCTCAATTCAACTGGAATTACAACTCTTCCCAAATCGTCAACTCTTCTAATGATGCCTACACTTTTCATTTTAGTTTTCACTCCTCTCTATTAGATTTTATAAAAACTATAATGTCTCTCCGATTTCGTTTATAAAATTATACAACGTATCTATTGTCCGTGTCAATGTTTATTGTGGTATTATCATATTCTGTTTTGGAGTATAAAATGTTATATTTTTGTAAAAGATAACTGCAAAGGGGTGATTGTTTATGCTAATAGATGAAGAAAACTTGAAACAGGTATTAGGTCAAAATATAAAATCTGCTAGACTTAAAGCTAATTACACTCAAGATACAGCCTCTGAACTCTCTAATATATCTCTTAATTTTTTACGTGATGTTGAAGGCTCTCGTTCTAGTGTAAGTTTAATAAATTTTGTGAATCTATGTAAAGCACTTAATACTACACCTAATTTAATCTTAAGAGATTTGTTTGCTAGTAATCAAATAACAGATGATAATTTAATTAATCAAATTAGCCTATTAAATGATTATGAGAAAAATGCTCTTTATTTATTAATTCAATATTTTCTTACACATAGGGATAAATAATTTTTTGGAGGGATTATTTATCTCTTTTTGATTATACAATATTCCATTTTTTTAATCTTATATGTATATTAGGACAATGTATTTCTATCATATAGTCTAACACATATATTCCTATTATTATATAAAACCCTATTACCATTATTATATATGCTTGCTCAATAGTAATGTCATAAATTTCCATCATTTCTATTGCAGATAACACTATTACATTTGCCCCCCTTATCTAAATCAAAGCCATTACAGATTTTATATTTTCTCTATTCTAACATATCTACTTTACTTTTACAATACTATTTTTAACTATGACGTTAGTTTTATTTCGTGTTTAATTTAAGAAATCTTTGATATTTTATATAATAACTTTGAGAGGTGAATATTATGAAGTTTGCTAAAGATTTTACTATTAAAATTGGAAATAAATTACAATGTGCTAGAATTAGTAATGGATATACTCAAGAGGAAATAGCTGAACTATTGGGTTGTTCTCCTCGCTATATTTCACAATTAGAATCAAACATCACAATAGGTAGTTTACCTCTTATTATAAATATATGTAAGCTATATCATATTTCGCTTGATGATCTCTATGGTGAATATTTGCAAATTTCTAGCACTCTTTCAGAAAATATCAATTTCTGTGGTTATTTATCTTTAAAAGACGAATATAAATCTATTGTTGACAATAATATTATGTATCTAAATAAACTGCAAAATAACTAGGGTATTCCCTAGTTATTTTGATTTAAACAAATGTTAATAATATTCTTTTTGTTTCTAACAAATCATTTTGACTGATTCCATATTTTAACATTTCTGTAGTTACCCTCTTCTGTATTTCTCTATTCGGAATAACTCTTAATGTCACTTTATCACTATTTTCTTGTTTAAATAATTCACAGTCATTAAGGCAAGCATAAATGATTGTTCTATTACTATCTATACTGGTTAGAAAGTAAAATATATAGCTATATCTTTCATAAATTTCTTTTACAAAGTCTCTTATTTCAGGAATGGTATATATTTCTCTTTCATCATTATCATATCCGTAAAAAGCAATTATTAATTTTTCTCTGCCATGTTTTCCTGCTTGGCTTAAAACCTTTAATGATTCTAATAATCTTTTATAATGCTTATTCATTACCTCTTCTTTTGTTACCTCAAAATACAACAAATCTGCTTCCTTAACATCTTTTATATTTTCAATCTTCCTCTTTATCACTTTTATCTCCATTCTTAAAATTTAGTTTTATGCTTAAATATTTTACCTTTATAGACAAGCAAAAGGATATAGAATGTACCTCTATATCCTTTTATTGTAGTATCACGCTTCTTTATACGCATAATGTTCATTACTTAATTTGATTACTTTTGGATTATTTTCTATCATTTTTTGCCTTACATCTTTGCCTATGTCATTTTGTTCTATTGTCATTTTTGCCATCTGCTCAATGATTTCTATTGCATCTTTGCACTTCTTTATCCCATCTAAAAAGATATATTCAAATAATTCTTCTTTTTTCATAAGCAAAATATTATTGTCTTCTAAATAAAACCTATGTATTCTCGATATTCCCAAAGCATCTCTTAATTTAGCTTTTTCTTCTTCATTTAATTTATCATATTCTAACATATCTCCTCCTTCTATGCTATTTTTTGGTTATCTCTAGCCTTTTTATAGCTTTCATATCCAAAATTAATTATCTTATTAGCCCTTTCAATCTCAATGTCATGTATAGCTTTGTTAGTAAGATTAAAATTGTAATATTTCTTTTGCATTCCTTTAACAACTTTACTTTTTCTCCCTACATAACCATTTATTATATTAAATTTGTAATTAACTTTATCATTCCTATGATCACTAATTCTAACACCTCCACAAGCTCCGTTGTCTAACTTTAGATAAATACTATTGCTACTTTTAGATTGTTTCACTTGTACTAGAAATCCCTTTTTGTTTAGCATTTTTCTTACTCTATTGGCTATTATTTTTTCTCTTTTTACCATTTAATCCTCCTTTTTATAATTTTTCAAGCTGCTTTTTCTTTATCTGGTAATTTTTCAAAATCTACTTTTAAAAAATCAATTTTCCTTACATTTTCTAGAGTCTTTCTTAAAATTTTTACATCTTCTGCTGACATTATATCAAAAATTTTTATTTTTTCTGTCATACTTTTGTTCCTCCTAAGCTATTCTTTTTTCTATCAACTCTTTTCGATTTAGATAACTTTTTAAATCTTCTGGAATTTCACAGTTTTTATAGGATACTCCTAGTTTTATATTCTTTTCACCAAATTTATTAATAAGTGTAGATATAAGATTTTCTGAATTGTGTAACATTGTATGCATATCTTGTATTACAAAAACATTTTCAACCTTTCTAAATATATCTATTCTCTTAACTTCTGCTTTTGAAATAACATTTGGAATTCCTATAACTATTGTATTTTTATATATGGCTGCTATTTTATAAGCCAGTAAGAATTCTGAAGCAATTACAATCTCTTGTTCTTTCCTTTTGTTTATAAGTTGTATTTTACTTTCTTCAGGTACCAAGAACATAATACTATTATCAGCCTTTGTTCCATCATTCTCTTGACTGCTACTAAACCAAATATCAGTTGTATCTATACTGTAATTTGAATCTAAATGAATTCTTAAGCCTATAATTCTACAATTATCTAGTACCGGAACAAATATTCCTTTATGTGATTTAAAATTCCAGTTGAAATTTTTATCTTTATAAAATCCGGGGATTCCTCTTAAATCAAATCCTTCTTTAATTAGTTCTTTACATATTAGTATTTTATATTCTTCTGTTGTTGGTATAGTCCTAAAACCTATTTTTTTTATTTCCTCTATTGTAAAACCATATTGCAAAAGCTTTGTTGTATGCTGTTCTGAAAGAGTCAACTTTTCCAAAAATGATTGATATACACTGTCTAACTCTTCATTATTTTTCCTTGTATTAGTAGTCAGCACTGTTACTAATTGATTTGTCATATTAGCTTTTTCTCTAATTAATTCTTTATAAGCTTGTTTATTAGAAATATGTTTGCATTTAGCATAAAGCCCTATGGCGTATCCTCTATTTTCACATTCCTTGCAAATATAGCCATTATTGCTAGTATTTAATTTCATTGTTCCTCTTTTAGATACACAAAATGGACACTCAACATAGATTATATCTTTTTGTGAATATATTTCTGTCAATTCTAATTTATTTTTTACATTTATAATACTAATTCTTTTTAATATTTCTTGTTGATTCATTTTTCCACCTTCACAACGAATTTTATTCCTGTTACTTCTTCATTTTCAGCACTTATTTCTATAAAGCCTGGTACACACACCAAATTTATTCCTAATGGTGCCACAAATCCTCTTGCTATAGCAATTGCCTTTACTGCTTGATTAAGAGCTCCTGCTCCAATTGCTTGCAATTCAGATTTTCCCTTTTCCTTTATCTGTCCTGCTATTGCCCCAGCAATGGCATTTGGATTTGATTTTGTTGATATTTTTAAAACTTCATTATACATTCTTATTACCTCCACTTTTAAATATAATATTCTACAATATTAGCTACCCACTCCAGATCATTTTTAATTACTGCTTCGCCTATATGTTTTCTTTCTAATGTTACTTTTTGTTCTTTATCTTTGTGTACTTTTATACAAGTTCCTATATTTTCATCATACCATGTTCCATCTGGCATTATAGAACTTTCAGATGGAACTATACCATATTTTACTTCATCCCATTTTATATCTTTAACTTTTGCTGAATTAGTACGGATAAGCTCTCCTTCCTTTTCTGGATTTTCTATCACAAAAAATTTTGTAGATTCACTATCTTTATTATAACTTGCCCATTTTGCATAAGGATTATATGGGTTATAAATATGTCCTTCTGGACTGATTAAATTTTTGTCATAAACTCGTATTGCATAGTTATAAATTTCTTCATCACTTGCGTTATCTAAGAATTTTTCTAATCTATTTTTTGAATTATTTAATTTTGCTTTTTGCGATTTGGAAATACATGAAATTCTCAATTTGTCATTATAATCTGATATAATATTTCTGATTTTTTCTCTTTCTTCATAAATAAGCCTATCCCTAGAAAATAAAACTTCCTTATTTTCTACTTTTTGATTTAGACTAAACGGTTGAAGTAATTCTTCAACTGTTGTATGTTCATCTGTGAATACAACTACTAAATTATACATTTATCTTCCTCCTTTAATTTTATATATGGCAATCCACAATAGTTAGCTTCCACTCTGGATTTGCTTGTTTTATAAATTTTTCCTCATATTCTTTTTTAAATTTTCTTTCTTGCTCAGGTGTTACTCTAGATCCCCACCATCTCATTTTACCTGGTTCATGCCATTCTCCATTTGGTGTTAAAACAGCATAAGTAAAGAACTTTGTATAATTCTCTATATAATCTTTTTCCGTTGGATATTTATCTTTTATATATTCTTTTGAATAAGACGATGCATTTATAAATTCTTCATAAGGTGTTAACTTATTCTTCATCATTGCTTTCATCAAATCCCACTTTATATCTTTTACCACCGCTGAATTTTCATACTTATAAGTGGCAGATTGTCCATCTTTTAGTACTATAATCTCCTGTTTTTCTTTTCCGATTATTTTTAAATGTATCTATCATTATGCTATCTGGATTTAAAAAATCCAGATCTTCTTGTGGATACCATTTTGATACTATTAGCATATTTGACCATCTGCCGACCTATTGCATACCAATCCCATTTAGAATTTGGATTATAGGTAGAATAAACATCTCCATTTTCTGCTATCTCTTCTTTGCTATAGTATCTTGTTGCAAATTTATATATTTTCTCTCTATTCCATTTAGACATCGAAGGTACTTTCTTTATAAATCTCAAATGAGCATTATTTTCAAAGTATTTTCTTCTATATGCTTTCTTATCTTTTCTATATTGTTTGTACATATCTTCAAATCTCTTTATTTCCCTTTTTCCTCTCTGGATAACTTCCTCCTTTGTTAATGCAATATATTTTTCTACCTCTATTCCTTCATAAAAAGGTATTAATAACTCATCTACTGTTGTATTTTCATCTGTGAAAACGGCTACTGAGAAATGACTCATTTTATATTCCTCCTTTAAAAATAGAGCAAGATTCTCTTGCCCTATTTTTCTTATTTTTTACTTTTAAGCACTTATTTCTTCTTGTTTATATTTACTATTTTTTATTAACTCAATAAATTCATTTGCGGTCTCTTTTATCTTATTAGATAATTGCATAAATTGTTTTATATCGTTTTTTGACCAATTAACTATGTAGCCAAAACTACATATTGATGTATCAAAATTAAAATAATCAGCTACTAAAAAGGAAACTGATTCTACAAATATTTCACTTTTATTTCTCTCTATTGCATATTGAAAATCATCATATAGGCAGTGGCATAACTCATGAATTAAAACTGCTGTTTTATCGTCTTGAGATAATGCTGCATTTAATACTATGCTATTTTCACTTTTACTAAAATATCCTTTTGCAATTCCATTAATTTCTTTAATTATTATAGGAACAGGCGATATTTCTAATAAAGTCTCATATAGATTTTCTGTTGTATTAGAATCAATTCTATCATCTAATATCGGAATTCTCTTATTTCCTTTTTTTACATAAGTATCACCTATATCATATACAGCTACTCGTTTGTATGTAATACCATCAATTTCCTCTACTGTCCCATCATTTTTCCTTTCTTTTTTCTCTTTACCTGCTATATCTTGTTGACCTTCTATAAGCTTCCTCTTTTTATATTTTATTGGTCTATAAATGAAAATAGTTCTAGGATCTTTCTTTACTCCTCTCCCTAATTTATTCCAATCAAAAAAGCCTTTTACTATTGTCGCATTTGGATTTTGCACATATACTAATAAAATATTTCTAAAGCTATAATTATTTTTTATTCTGTTCACCATTTTTAGAAATTTAGGATAATCTCCTCTTTTAATTACTTTTTCTACTCCATCTAATAATTTGGCATAATTTATTTGATTTCTAAGCACATTTTTCACCTCTTTCAGTATCTTCATTTTCTTTTTCAATGAGAGCAATCTGATTTTTCATACTTTGAATATTTTCCAAACTTTTCTCTATTTTAAGATAACATTGCTCTATCTTTTGTCTATACTCTTTCTTATTTCCTATGCCATTTGATTTATCTGTTAATTCTATGATTGCCTCATATTCATCAATTTGTTTATATAAATCATTTATCTTCAAATTTTCATCTTGTATGCTATTGTTTAAATATTTTATTTTTTTTCCTCTGTTCATTTTTATCTTCTACCCTTCCTCTATTCTTATATTTTAGAGCCTCTAATTTTTTAATTCATATCAACGTTATCATATTGTTTTATCCAGCTTTTAGGAATGTCTAACAAATCAAATCTTAGTATAATTTCTCCATATCGGCGAATTTCTAAAGTATTATCGTCTAAGTTAATGATATACTCATAAAAATAGTTTCCTATTTCTGTTTGATGATCTTCCATATATTTTAAATTTTCATCTCTGTATGGTCTTAAATCACCTCTCGATTTACAAAGTAAGCAATTAAAATCTGTAAGTTTCCTTGTTCCTATTTCTAAATTAGTATATCTTTTACATTCTTTAATTTGCTCTTTAGTAGCAACAGCAATTACATCTACTAATATTATTTTTTCAAAAATCTTATTCATTTCCTTTATTGTTGTTGTATTAATAAAATCTACTATTTTATTTCCTAAATCTTCATAAGCTCCATCGAAATTTGTTTCGGTTACTTTATATTTTCCATTTTTTAGGAATCCATAAACAGCTCTTGTTCCCATATCTTCTCCTTTTATTTATTCTTTATATAAATCATTAGCATCTTGTATCCTATTGAAAAAAATGTAGTAGTCGTACAGTGTTTCTCTTTGTGCCTTTGTCATATTCTTTCCTTGCTCTATTTTGGCTTTTCCTTGCCTTGGGTTATGTAATAATATCCATCCTTCAACATATACCAAAAAATCTGAGCCGCATATATCTATAATGGTAAAATAACTTTCTTCTTTCTTCTGTTGTATATTTTTTGTTCATATATCTATTTGCCCACTCACAATGTTCTGCCCACTCTACTGCAATAAATTCTCCATTTGGTTTTATAAATCCATATTCATAAAATTCTCCTGCACTTGGACCTTTTAGTCTATTATAATAAGCTTTAATATTTTTAGTTTTTATATAACTTGGTAACTCTATGTTATGAGATTCTTCAACTAATCCAAATGTATTATCTCTAGTCTTTCCTTTAAATTTCTTTTTAAAGGTTAATATATCTTTCACATACGATTTTAGGATATCTAAACTAATGTCTGTTCCGCACATACAATTTAGTAACAATTCTTCAACTTTTTTATAAGGTCTTTTTTCTAAATAGAACCATTCTCTTGCTAGATTAGTTATAAATTCTCCTTCTACTCCAAAAGCTACTTCTATAATTTTCACCTTCTCTCACATTTTTTCTAATTTTTCATTCCAATTTCCAATGAAATATTGTGGAGTATAAAATACTTTTCTTCTCTCATTTACTAAAGAGTTTCCTAATACTACCACCCCTGGTATATTCCATAAAGATAACTGAATGTACGTCATGCAAAAGCATACCAAATCAATATCTTGACCTACCACTAATATCTTTTGTGTATAATCCATTTTGTTTTCAATCATATAATCTACTACACTTAATAACATTACTCCACTTCCACAAGTTGGGTCACTAATAGTTATGAATTCTTTATCCTCATTGGCTAAATTATCAAGTGTAACATGACTCATTGCTTTTGCTACATTCATTGGTGTGAAATATTGATTGAGTTCTTTTGAATTTATTCCTATTTTTTGATATATCTCTCCTAAAACATCTATGACTTCATCTCTTCTTTGTTGTAGAAATATTTCTATAAGCTCTGTAACTAACTTTACAAATATTTTAGTTTCACTCTTGTCATACTTTTTTATAATTTGAAGATATATATCTTCATCTTCTTGTTCGTAGTTCAAACTATTTTTTATAGCAATTGCAAACATGACTACAAAATCACTAAAGATATTTCCTATTGAATACTTACCATGACTAAATTCTAATAATTCTATTATTTTTTCATATTCTTCTTTCATCTTTTCTCCAATCAAAAAGGAGACACTTAGTATCTCCTTTTATCAAATATTTTCTATACAAAGACTCCATTTACCATTTAATTTTATAAAATTGCTATTATTGTTCAATGTCTGTCTGATTTTTTCTCTAATGAATTTATTATTTCGAGCTTTTTTTGATTTTATCAAGATCTTATAGATTTCATCTACTGTAGCTTTATTACTCAAAAATTCCAAAGTAGCTTGTATTAAATCTCTCCACGTTATATTTTCCGCATTGATTATATTGTTTTTTATCGTTTCAGTAGTTTTTATATTATAAATCCAAATTTTATCTTTTTTAAATACTAAAATGTGTTCATGCCTAATTGGTATAAAATTTTGATTAATATATATTTTACTATCCGACAAACAGTTATGTTGCACCTTAATAATATGGCTTTCTAGTTCTCCAAACCACCTCATATCCTTTACGATGCTGTAGTATTTTCCCTTTTTTCTTATATCTCCTATAAGAATTGCGTGTCTTCCTCCTCTAATTAAGCTATAGTATATTTTCTCATTAACTATATTTAGCTTTTCTATAAATTCTTCATAGGACATTTGATTTGAAAGATCATTAGCCATATAATTATTTCTTTGGAATTCATATCTTACAATATCCCAATATGGAGGATGGCTAAATATAAGATCGCCTCCTGAAGGAATTTCGTCTACTAAAGCATCCCAACCATTGTTTAAGTCTAAGTGAATACTATTAGTTATTCCTAGTTCTTTTGCTACATCTTTTCCTGTTCCTCCACCGACTAAAAACCTCTATGAATTTTTTAGGCTTAGAATCTTTGTAAAATTGTTTTATTAAATCTTTGATGACAAATCCTGAACAATTTCCTCTGTATGTAGAATCTCCATACTTACCTCGGTCTATATAACTAACTACACTTTCCATCTACTTTCCTCTTTTTTATTATTTTAATTTATATTTTTTCCAAAGATATGAAACAATATCGTCATACATATAAAACTCATTAGTTTGTCCATATTCCAATTCCATTTCATATTCTACTTTCCATCTTAATAAAATTTTAATTAGTTTATCCTTAGTATATTTGTACATCTTTTTTAAAGCTTTTTTATCATCTTCTTCCATAAATAACTTTATAACTTCTTTTTTTTCATCTTTACTCATCTTTATCCTCCTAGCACTTAGAATAGCTTTATAAACTGCTCTTTTGCTTTTCTAACTACTACACTATTCTTTTTATTGTTTTTCTTTATTCTTTTTAGTAATTTAATATAATCTAAGTAATAATTTGGTAAATAGGTAAGCATATTATCTAACTCTTTCTTATTTTTATTTCCGCAACACCAGCACGATACTCTATCAAAGATATCATAAAGTCTAATGCCATTTTCTCTCCATTCAAAGCCACAATTATAACAATACTTTAAGCATTTTTCTTCAGTCATTCCCCAAAATCTAAGGGGATAACATTTAGTTATATCTACCTTAAATCTCTCCTTTTCATCTGCTGCTATTCCCACATAAACTCTATACCCATTTTTACCATATCTATCTTCTAAATATCTATCAGTTACTAATATTTTTTCAGAGGTTCCCCAGCGACAAAGTCCTCCACAAAGACCATAACCACTTTGCTTTTCACCATTTCTTTTTGTAACAATAACCTCTAACATTTTTTCTACAAATGGTATTTTAGGCTTTAATTCTGTGTATTTAATCCCTTTCCTTTTTAGAATTCTTTTAATTCTATTTCTAATATCATAAATGGCTTTAAACTCCATTCCAGTGTCGAAAAAGATAACTTCGTCCAACTGATATTTATCTTCTAGAAGTATTAACAACATTGCCAAACTATCTTTACCATAAGACACACTTGCTACATATTTCATAACCAGCCATAAACTCTCCGTTCATGGCAATAAATCTGTCCTCCCATGCTACTTATAAAAAACTTTCACGCTGTTATGACTTATTTTACATAGTAATTCCCAACCGTTACTATAACCCTGTAGGGATAGTTATGATTTCACTTCCTTTCTACTATTCACAAATTTTTCTTCATGATATATATCAAGATAATATTCTACCCACTCTATAAGCTCTTTTTTATTATTAAATTTATACTTGCATCCACTTGAAGATTCTTCTGCAATAAATACTGTATTATTTTCAAAATCTATATCTACCTGGATGATAATATTTTTATCTGCCATAAAGCCCTCCATTTCTATTTATCAATTAATTCAGCACTATTAATATTAGGATATTTACTAAGAACTCTAGATCTAATACCACTTGTTATAATTTGATATTTTTTTCCAGTCTCCAATGAATTATATATATCTGTACTATTAAATTTGAAAATAAATATTAAATCAGTAATTTGATAAGTATTATTATTTGTATCAACAACCATATATATGTCCTTATCATCATATTTCTTTATGTATTTATCCTTTATTTCTACTGTTACTTCTTTTACATTGGAATAAGCAGTAATATATGTAGTAATTGACCCAAAAATCAGCATAACAAGGATAAATATTACTTTCAATATAATCTCAAAATAATCCTCTATGAAACATTTTATCTGTGATTCTTTCATTTTACCTTCCCTTCTTATTAATATAAATTAAATAAGAAAGTAGAAATTATAACTACTTCCTTATTTCAGTATTTTCTAAAATGGAAGATCATCTGAGCTAGCTACTTCAAAATCTGATGTCCCTGATGTCGCAGTAGTATTCTCAAAATCTCCAAAAGGATTAGATTCGTCACTTTCTTTTTTACTATCAGCAAAATATGCCTCTTCTGCAATTACTTCTGTTATATAATGTTTTTGACCTTGGTCATCCTCCCAATTTCTTGTTTGTAATCTACCAACAATTCCAACCTGTTGTCCTTTTTTGAAATACTTGCTACAAAATTCGCCTATTTTACTCCATGCAACAATACCGATAAAATCAGCTTGTCTTTCTTCTCCTTGTTTTGCAAACCTTCTATTTATAGCCAAATTAAAACTAGCTACTAATGTATTACTCGTTTGAGTATATCTTACTTCTGGGTCTTTAGTTAATCTTCCCATTAATATTACTTTGTTCATTTTTATCATTCCCTTTCATAATAAATTTTTCTATGCAAATAGAATATATAGGTGATACTAGATTTTCATCTTTTCTATACATATCAACGCAATTTGTTCCTTCAAAAGGATTCTTTTTATTACTTATATCTCTTAGCACAACATCATTTTCCTTTTTTCCTACTTTTATTCTTCTTTCGGCTATTTTTTTAGCTTCTTCCTCATTTTGATACAATCCAAAAAATTTAATACCTTCTTCTATATCTTCATCATAATTGTTATAAATAAATTCATATACTAAATATATTTCCATTCTATATTTTCTCCCTTTTTATTACTATGTGTTTAATTACTTCATCTATAGTATTAAGCTTAGTTGCAATCTTTTCTTCAACTTTTGTTTCTTTATAATTAATTTTGAAAACTAAAAGATAGTAATATCCTTCTGTCTCCTTATTTATTTTATATGCTAGTTTCTTGACTCCTGTATCTATCCTTTTTGTTATTTTTGCACCTTCTGAAGTAATTATTTCATCTATTTTTCCTTTTATTGCTTTTATCTTCTCTTCGTTGTTAATCTTTATAATAAATACAGCTTCATATTCTTGCATCTTTTCTCCCTTCTAGCTTTATGTTATGCAGCTAATTCTAAAAAGTCTTGTTGTTCAAAATTAGTTTCTTCTAGCTTGCAATCAAATAGACATTCTAAAAATGCTATTATATTTTGTCTGCTCCAATCTCTATAATTAAATGCTTTTTCTCTATATTCAAAAGTCAATCCAATTGTTAATTCTGCTTTTGAATTGCTTTTCTCAAAGTCATATTTGCATAAAATACCCTGCTCTACAGTTTTCAGAAAAACTTCTAGCCAATAGTTTAAATATAAATTATCTTCTGGTAATCCTCTTCTATTCTTTTTGCCAAATATATATATTTGTTTTGGTAATATACAATTTTTGCTTTTTATAGTGAATTCATCCTCTAATAGATAATCGTCACCATTTATTTTTATTTGACAAGTATCTGACAAAAATGCACTAGGATATTTTTGAAATCTTTGACTATTTTTTAGTCTTTTTATGGCTCTTTTATCTTGTACATCATAATTATATTCCACAAGTTTCATCTCCTAACTCTTCTTTTTCTATTGCATTCATATAACATTGTCCATATAACTCAGGGTATCCCCAATTAGCCTCTAATTCTCTAACTATTCTTTTTGGGTAAAACCTAATTTTATGTTTTTCTAATGTGTTCGGCAATCTGCCTCCATTCCATACAAAACAATCTGTAGTCTCATATATATTATTTCTAAATTTAGCTGGAAACTCTGATGCAAAGACTAATGCTTTCGTCTTCTTATTTCTTAAAACTTGAATACTACTAACATTATCTGCTACTACAAATGGTTTTCCTTTATAAAATCCCATAAAAATGCTATTAAAATGCCTCAATGCAGTGAGTCCGAAGTGATATGTATTTATTAGGTCTAAAATTGCTTCTGTATCTGTGATCTCCTTAATTTCACTAACAAATGATACTGACCTTTCTGTTCCGTTCATTGCTAATACAAAATCATCTTTTTTAAAAGGATGACAATTTTCATTACTTATTTTTCCTGCTGATGCCCATCTAGTATGAAATACACACCAATCATAACTTGTCTTTCTTATTATATCAGCTATATCTCTTACATCTAAATTAACACCTTTTTCTAGTTTTATTACACTATTATTTTTTAGCAAAGCAAAACCGTTACCATGACCTCCTAATTTTTTTTCTAAATACTTTAAATATTTATCTAAGCCATATATTTTCTCTATTTCCTTCTCACCCTGCTTATTCATTAAAACTACTCTACACATTTTGTATAACCTCCTTATATTTATCAGCTATAATTTTTCCTAAGTTTAGAGCTTTTTCGTGATTTAATTCTTCTCGTGCAATAAAAATATTTATCAACTTTGTTATATCGATACAAAAATCACTTGCCTTTATATACTGCTCTGCACTTTTAAATTTCAATAACCTAAATTCTAAAGTTTCCACACTAGACATTGTATTAAATGCATTATATCTTCCATCTTCAATTTCATAGTTACAATAATGATTAAAATATCTACCCCAGAATTTTTTCGTCTTTGTTGCATTGTTCTTCATTTCTTCTAATATTGGACTAAATATTTCATACTTATATTGTTCTAGAATACTTTTATATGGTGTTCCAACATGAAGATGAGTTCCACAAGAGTCTCCTACAAATCTAGCAAATTTATCTATCTTTTTACAGACACAATGAAAAGATTTACGACTATAAAATATTGGTGATTTCCATTCCAAGCCTTCTATACTTCCATCATGGCATCCTAAAAATTTGTACTTTAAAAGTTCATAAAGTTCTCTTGATCTACTTGATGTTTCAAATTCAAATGAAAAACTGATGGTGGACTGTTTTCCTTTTGAATTTGTGTTTCTCATTGAATAATTATTCTCTCTTTTACACTGATTACATATATATTCTTTGTTATTTACTCTTTCAACTGAATAACTAAGAAATTCTTGTTTGCAAAAAGAACATATCCTATATTGTAAGAATCTTCTTATTTTCAGCATATTTTTTTCTCCTTTCCTCTAAATTTCTTCCAAAATAAAAAACTATCCATTTTGATAGTTTTCTGTTTTAAGCAGCAATTTGAAGTAGATTATTGTTCTCTTCTATTTGTTTTTCAATTGACTCTTTTTCTTTTTGTAGAACTTTATCATAAGAATAAAGCACTTCTAGTTGGTTATATTTAATTACAATTGCTAAAATTACCTGTGTATCTTCTTTGAGATCTATTTCTGTAATGGATTCTACTTCATCAATAAAAATTGGTGTATTTATTCCACTAACTTTATTTATTAAATTAGCTATTTCTATATCCGCTTTTAATTTATATGCTGTCGAAAGTTTCTCATATCTTCTACCATCATATTTCACTATATAAGCACTTTCATCTATAATCTCTCCTGTCCTTTCATCTACCTCACAAAATTCGATAGTAACTTTATTAAGATATTGACTTACTTTTCCCATTTGCTCTTTTACCATTAGAATACTTAATTTAGTAGCTACTTGTAATTGTTGTTTACACTTTTCAATTTCTTTATTGATTTCTTCTGTTGCTCTTTTTAATTCTTCTAGTTTTTTCTTAGCATTTGAAATTTCAGCATTTTTCACACAAATTTCTTTATTATATAGATTAATGTCATTTTTTTCCTTTTGTAATAATTCTATTTTTGCTTTTAATTCATCAACTTTCTTCATCTTTTCTTGCATTTCTGGACTTTTCATTCTCTTATATTGTTCAATTTGCGAACTTCTTTTAGCTATCATTTCTCTTGTTTCTTCTTTTAGTTCTTCTATTTTTTTTGCAATATCATTTACACTGTTTTTATAACTTGTTTTAAGTGCCTCTATCATTTTTTCATTTTTTATCTTTTGCTTACATACTGGACAATTTGATTTTACTGATGATACATTTTCTAATTTTTCTAGTTCTTTTTGTTGCTTTTCTTTAAGTTCTTTTAATTCAATATTTACATTCTCATTTATCTTTTTTTCTAATTTATTAATCTCTTGTTGTAAATCTTCTATATGCACAAGATTGTCCGTATTACTTATTATCTGCTCATATTGTTTTTCTAGTTGATTAAGTTCTTCTTGCTTGGTAAATTCCTTTACCACACCTTCTTCTTTTAAGGCTATGTCAGTATAAACTTTTTTGCTTCCTTCTACTTTATCCAATTCCGAATTTAATTCTTTTATACTTGCTCTCTGAGCTTGACAATGTCCTTTTGTATCAACTATCGGTTGCCCCAATATTTCTCTTTCAGTATTATCTAATAACTGAAATGCATCTTCAGAAGAAACTACTGGTAAGACTCTAAGTAATAATTCTCTTTGTTTTGCTTCTGCCATGCTTCTAAAATATCTAGGATTATATGCACATATTAGAGTATGTATGTCTCCATAAAATCTTGTTAGCATTTCTTGAGTTGTTCTAATCCCATCTAGTAAAACAAAGTTATTTTTACCTTTGCTTCTTGTTATAGTATGTTCTGTTCCATCATTATCTATTATTGTCATACTTGCTACACTGTCTTTATTGCCTATTATAGAATCATTTCCAATTTGCTCTTTATTTCCACCATATAAGTTATAACCTGTCATTATCCACAATGGTAAGGAACCTATAGTTGTCTTGCTTTTTCCATTATCGCCAACCAAATATGTGATAGCATCTAAATCCACTTTAAATCCATCTGGCAATCCCTTATAATTTTGTATATTAAATATATTTTTTATATACATTTTATTTTCTCCTTCCTTTATGCAACTTTTTCTGAAGAAAATAACGCATCTAAATCCTCCATATTTATATTTTGAATTTCTTGATTATTACTTTCATTCTCTCCCTTTGTTTCATTATTGATATTTTTATCTTTTTCTTCATTATCTTTAGAATCAGAACCATCATTTTTAATTTCATCAACAATCGGTATTGCAAAAACTTGTTGTATTGCATATCTATATGTTCCGAGTTAACGCTGCAAATACTTCTCTGCCCTTTTCATCAAATCCGCTTCCTGGAATTTCTACTTCTATAAAATCTTTATTAGGCGAATCTAAATCTATAAAGGCATATTTCATTGATAGATATACTTTATTTCCTTGCGGTAACACGTTTGAAATGGCTACTGGAATAACAGAAACTTTATATTTAATTAAAAGTGGTTGTACCATCATCATTATTTTGTCTATTTTTGGAGATTTATATTCCCCATTTGCATCTTCTTCTGTTTTTATTATCGGTTCTATCTCAGACATTATTTTGGCTATTTTTTCACCTATCATACCAAAATTCCTCCATTATTTTTTATTTCTATTTTTTGAAATATATTAAATATATCTACATTAGGATCATTTTCTATGAATTCATTTATTTTTATGTAAGTCGGATCTGTTTCTCCTATTATAATTTGTTTATATGCAATATTGTGTTCTTTTAATTCGGCTAAAGTTTCCTCTATGCATTTGACAACATAATTTGTTTTTGACCAATAAGTAGATGTCCATACTAGAATTACATATTTTTTTCTAAAAACCTTGTATTCATCATAGAAATTTACCTTCCTTAATATATTATTATATTTATTAGGCATTTTAGATAACTTATAATTTATCCTATCTAATCCTGCTTTTTCTATTGCTAATGCTACTTTATACTTTTCTTCTTTTTTAAATCTTCTTTCCATTACTCTTTCAATATCTTTTTCTCTAAACCAATCTTTTTTATTGTTAAATGGGAGTAAGATTAAATATTCATTAAAAAAATAATCTTTTTCTTCGACTATCCCTAAAGTCCTTACTTTCTCTTGACTCTCTCTCCCTTTACCATTAGCGACTACAATTTCCCCCATTCTAAATTTATTTGTCATTATAATTCTGCCTTCAATTCTTTATCTAAATTTTTTATTATTTGCTTTATTTTCCCATTGTTATTTTTCCAAAATTTAGATATGGCTCTGTATATAATTGTTATAGATTGGATTATAAAAAGAATTGCCAATATTATTATTTTCTTTGCAGTTTTCATATATTTCTATCCTTTCTTCTTTTACTAACTTGCCTTCTTATTATCTTCTAAAACTGTTTTGACAATTTTATAGTCATTTAAAATAGATACATTATTCCTTGTACTTATGCTTAGAGGTAAAATAATACTTCCTTGCTGTACTTTTAATATATCTTGTTTACCCCCAGGCAATAAAATAAGCTCTCGTTCTTTAGAGCTTGTATCTATAAATTTTATTTTTGGTACTTTTTTGTTTTCATATAGAGTCATTAAGAATCCCATAACCTTTAAATAGTTAGGATTATTTTGATTAGACTTATTATTTGAATTATTTGGAGTTTCTTGCTTCTTAGGATTATCAGACTTTTGATTGCTAGTTTCTATTTTCCTAATATCAGGTATATAATTTATTCCTGTAGTAGGTGCATCGACTGGTGTTAAAAATAATTCATACCAATCTTTTGTTAAATCTTCACCCTTTCTATTAGCTCTTGCAATTCTGGCTCCTATTCTTCTGACACCTTTTTCACTTCCTATTGGGTAACACCAAATTCCTTCATCTTCCAATTTATCAATATAGAAATATAGCTTTCCTACAATTTTACACTGTTTTTCATCTCTGTATGGGCAATCATTACCCTCACATTGAATAATTTCAGTTTTTCCTTTCTCGTTAATTTGCTTAGCTTCTTTTCCATTACCATAGCATTTTCTCTTTTTACCTTCATAGCGTTCTAAAAATACTTCAAATGGATTCTGATTTATAAGTTTAATCTTTAATTTATTAGGTTTCTTGTATGCTTCATTAAATATTTCTACAGCAAGTGACGATGTGGATCTATCAATATGAACATCAAAGTGTGGTAGTTTTTTTGGTCTATCATTTTCATCTTTAGTTCCACTTCTTACATTTCCTAATATCTTATCGCTTATAAATTCTTGCAAATTCATTCCCATCTTATTTTTTTCTCCTTCCTTTAAGTATTTTCAACTAATTGTTTCTTATTGTTTCTTAGGAGTTCTGCTACTTTATCTTCTAGATCATAATAATCTGAGCCAAATATTCTTGCTTCATCTTCTTTGCCCTCTCTATCACTATTAGGCAATGTAACATTAAGTTCCTCTAATTTCTCTTCAAAAATTTCTAATATTTCTGCTGCGAACTCTTGCTCTGTCTTTGTTTGTTTCTTAGTTTTAAATAATTTCATTTCTATCTCCTTTCTTATTTTCACATTTTTCATTCTTGTATTTAAAACATTTTAAAACTAAAAACTCCTCCTTCCTTATAAAATAGAAAAAGGCAAGAATATTATAATATGAGTTTTTAGGAATACTGTCTTTCGGGGGGAAAGAATGGAAATCTCATCTTATTATAATTCTATTGCCTTTTAAACAAATTTTAAGCACAGTAAATACAAGTTGATTATAAATCGTGCTTTTTTACACTACACTTGCTAAAAGCAAGTAATTTTGGCATATATAAATATGCCTTTAACCTAAAATCTTTAGCTAATGCTATTATGTATTTTAGGTAGATATAATAAGAAATGTCTTCTTATTATACCTATGTTTTAAATACAACTATATTTTATCTCTTTTGATTTCAAAATAAAATATAAGAAGGAAATATTTTTTTGCCTTAGAAAATAGCTATTTGAGCATTAAAGTTTGTGAAATCTTTTATAGCCTACTATAACTCTCTCTTAATATTTCATCCTTTTCTTCGTCTGTTAACTCTCTTTGTAATTGCTTACTCTTCTTCGAAATCTTCAAACTAGATTCTTCTGTCAACTTTTTTAATTTTGGTGCTAACAACTTATCTATCATTTTGCCCTTTCTTTCATTATATGTTTCATAGCTCCAAGCAGTTAACGCAGCTCCAAAAATCATTGCTAAAAAATAATTCATAATAATTCAACCTCCTTATAATTTCTCATATTATATAATTCTATTGTCTATTTATTCAAGGTGACAAAAAAATTAAATATTTTTTATAAAAGTAGAAAAAAGCCGAAAAAAGTGGAAAATTTGATTTTGGTAAATATTTCGTGTATAATAAATGATAAGGATTTTTATTTGGAGGAAATATGTCTAGTCTTATTATAGCAGACGATAATCTACCATTTGTAAAGAATCTTTATAATAAGTTAATTAGCCAAATGATAGATTCGTCAAAAGTATTTTTATCTTCTTCTGGAAAAGAAACTATAAAATATTTACAAGAATATCATCCTAACATTTTGTTATTGGATTTAAAGATGCCAGAAGGCAATGGAATAGAAGTAATAAAGTATATTATTCATCATAACTTAGAAACTAAAATAATTATAATTTCTTCTCATATTGAAGAATTGTATAAAAATAAAGTATTAATTAATAGAATTTCAGCTATTTTTCAAAAACCAATTAATATAGAGGATTTACTTAAAAGTATTAATGATCTTTTACAGGAAAGTGGTCATAGCGAAATAAAAAACTTTGTAATAAATGAATTAGAACAATTTAACTTTAATTTTAAAAGCAAAGGATATTTCTATTTAGTAACTGCTGCTACTATTGTCTTGTCAAATCATTCTCTTAAATTTAATTTAGAAAAACAGGTTTATAAAGAAGTAGCAATTTATCATAAAGTTTCTAATAGTTATACCATAAAATGGTGTATTGATAAGTCTATTTCAAAAATGTCGTCAGATGAAAATTTAGAATTTATAAAAAATTTTTTTCATTTAGATGACAACCAAAAACCTACTGCAAAAGTTATTATTACTACATTATACGATATATATGTAAATCAAAAACAAACCAGCAATTTCTTAATAGAAAATATAAAGAAATAGTAATAAAAACAGCAAGTTGTTAAAACAATTTGTTGTTTTTTTGCTTATAAATAAATGGAAACTCTTAAACAGCAGATTTTCTACAATTGAAGAGAAGATCAGAATTACTTAGATACCTGCACCAGCGTTCTCCAAAACCAGAATAACTACAAGGGCTTTACCAGATTTCATAACAGGTTGCCCATCAAAGCTAACACTGGTGTAGTTGTATTTCATATACATTTCTGTGCCATACGCAACGCTGAACATCGGGCTTTTCAATGTATAGCCTTTTTGCAGAATTGCATACTCATCTGTGATATAAGTTCCTTTTCCTGCTCTCCACGTTCCAATCTTCATACCAACGCACGCTCCAGTAAGATTAAATTAAGTACACTTTAAATTTTATTCAAAATATATTTTTGTAAAAGACAGCTAAACAGATATAAAATTATAGTTTTAAAAGTAGTGAAATTAAATTTTGGGAGGTTTTATTTATGGTAAAGATAACTTATCACAAAGAAGGGGATTTTTTCGTTCCTGACTTATATTTGGAAAAGGAAGATTACGAAAATGATTATATTATTGGAAAGTATGGACATTTAAGATTAGAATATTTAAAAAATTACAAAAAGGCTGAATATACAATAATGTTCATGAACAAGACTTTAAGAAAACATATTGTTGAAACTGATA
>CANDRW010000025.1 GCA_947388675.1 uncultured Clostridium sp.
AAAATAGCTACTTTCTTAATCATAAAATCCTCCTTAGTTTTTTCTCATATCTATTTATTCTTTTTTATTATACCAATAAATTTGAAAAATACAATATTTATTTTTTGGTTTTGTGAAAATAAACCTATTTTTGCTCCTTAAAAAGCAAAAAAGAGCCAAATTGACTCCTTTTTGCCTACGCTAAATTAATTTATCCACAATAACTTCAAAAGCAGTTTTTCGTTGTTTTTGCCCTGTTGCAAGAATTTTGATGTAATCTCTGCTTTGGAATCTTCCTTTAAAACTTAATTCTTCCCCTGGTGTATGTTCACAAAGTATATCTGCCATTCTATCCTTTGCCACACACGGAATGAAGGAAGTTATACCATCTTGCAATTCTTTCGTACATAAGTTGAAATTTATTCGGCTACGTCCTTTTTGAAGACTCCAAATACTTGGTGTTTGCGCCAAATTTCCAGTTAGAACCACTTGGTTTTTGTCTAGGGTATCTGTATGTACTCTGTGAATTTTTCTTGCTCTAACATACACGAATACATGCTCTATCCGTCCTAGATTGTTGTATTCATTACAAGTGCGTATCACTCCCTCAAGGCTTACCTTAAGTCCTTTTCCTATACGATGTCTTTTTAGTTCTTCTCTGTCCACCATCACCTCAATCCTGTCGTTCTTACCGTTTGGTCGTTGTACACAAAGAACTACTCTACAAAGTAATGCCCTTTCCTGTTGGATAATTTCGTATGTTGACTGCTGTTGAACCTTTTCTGCAATAGTACCTATAAATTCTGCCCGATTTTCATAATTTTCTATCATATTTTCCTCTCCTTACAAAATTAATTTAGCATCTATATAAAATACCTTTTGGTAGTTCCCTTATTATATCACATTATGTTACCATAAGCAAGATTTTCTTAGCATTTTCGACTATTACTGAAACTTGTTATATATACACTAAGGGCGACTACTCAGCCGCCCTTAGTATCATTACTCAACCAATTTCATGGAGGAAACTTCATAGGTAATTCTTTGCTCTTCTTCTCCATTTTCCAACACCTTGGTATAGTATCTGCTTTGGAATCTTCCATAAAAAGCTACTCTATCCCCTTCGCACTTTTCACTAATGGAGTAAGCCGCACTTCCCCATGCAATGCACCAGATTCTATAGGACTTCCACCCACTTGCTCTAGTGCATATAATGGAGAAATCCGCAATCATCTTTCCTTTTGGAGTTGTCCGCAGGATTGGATCACCACATATGGTACCAGATAAAAATACTTCATTCTTATCTGGCTCAGTATCTGGTACCACTTTCATTTCAGTCACTTGAACATACAGTGTTACATGATATCCTTGCTTTTTTTCGTCCCATTCACTACGTCTTTGCACTCTTCCTTCTACACTTACCTTTGAGTCTTTGTGCGCACCGCACTGCTTTAAGTTCCTTTCATCGATGAATATCGGAATTTCATCAATAGCTCCACTTGTACGCTGTACATATAGAACAGTTTTGTAGCAGGTATAAAATTGGTTACCATAGCTCAACCGAATGTCCTCTCCAATTGTTCCTACCAATTCTACCCAGTTGTTCTTGTCTCTCATGATAAGCTCCTTTCGTAATGTTAGTTTTGTAATGATGTTACTGCCTATTTGGAACTTCTCTACTATATCACATAACGCCTCTAAAATCAACTACTTTACGCTAACATTAATATTTGTTACTTTTACATTCAATTCTCTTGTCACAATATTTTGAATTTGTGCAATTTGGCTTTCTTCTAATTTCTCTGTTCTTACAACTACACTAACATTTCCATTATTTACAAATATAAGTATTTCTTCAAAACCTTTGGTTTTAATTAAGTTTTCTGCTATCATGATAGCGTTTTTTTCAGTATTAATCCTTTTGATTTCTTCTTGTGCTACTGTTTTTTCTTCCGCACTCAAATTATCTGCCTCTAATATCTTTTGATAATTTTCTAACATTTGAGAATACATTGTTTCTCTATCTAGTCTGGATTGTGTATAATAGCTATTATCTGTTTGTATTGTATTATTCGTTTGACTAGTTTGATTTGCTTGTATTTGGCTATTAGCCTGTGTATTTCTATTTTCTTGCACACTTCCATTTGTATTTACATTGCTACTTGTTTGTGTATTGTCATTATTTTGAATATTACTACTTGTTGTATTATCTACTACATTTGCATCTACTGAATTTGTAATTTCATTTGTAGTTGTTTGATTAGCACTAACTAATGTCGCATCTCCAATTGCTGCCATTTGTTCAGAGTCGGCCAAACTACTAGTCGGCAATAAATTCTGCTCATTGCTAAAATTCAAATAGCCTGCTGTTACTAGCATTAAAGCTATTACAAAAATAACCACCTGATTTTTCTTTAAATTTAGATTTTTCATTTTCTTGCTTTTCCTTTCTTTAGCTTTTTAGTATCCTTTTCTTTTGTAAAATCTTTTATGTATCTCATTCACTCATAGAAAATACTTGTATTTTGTGAGAAGCCACACCAGTTACTGCTTCTACTGCTTGTATAATGTTTGTTTTCACTACGGCATTCCCTGCTCCTTGCGCAGTAATAATAGCTCCTTCTATTTTAGGACTTATGATACTTTTTGTAATAGGTATTTTCTCCCCATTGCTCTCTTGATAAATAATCTCCTTTTTACTATCTGTCTCTGTCACTTTTCTTGTTCCCCCACTTGTGTCTTTTTCCTCAGTATCTTTTTGTGAAGTATCTTCATTATACATTGGAACAGTTTCATTAGTTTGTGAATATGTAATTAGAACTTTTACCTTGCCTACACCTTCTATTTTCCCCAGTATTTCCTCTAATTGTATAGACAAAGTATCTTGTGTCATTGCATTTGCTTGCATAGCGGAACCTTCTTCTACTCCTGCTAACTTCTTATTAGGGTCATCAGAGGTATCTTCGTTCTTCTTTGTTCCACTATTCCATATCAAATTAATAGCGATCAAGGTAACAATTAGTATCACCACAAATACTGCTAAATTTTCAATCTTCTTTTTATTATCTCCCTCTTGTTCTTTCGTAAGAAAATTTTTAACCTTGTCCATTAGCATATATATGTCCTCCTTTACTCATTTATGAAAATATTTTTTGTACTTATCTCATATACACTACTTAAATAGTCTTTCAATTCTTTTCTATTTTGGCTAGAAATGGTACTTTTCTTATTCTGTGTATTTACCTCTGAATTATTCAAAGTTTGTGTATTATTCCCTATACTAATATTTACTTCTTGAACATTTTCTACAATTTGATTTGTATTTTGGTTAGTATCTACATTACTACTTGTTTCTACTGCTTCTTTTGAAACTTTCAGGCTCAATTTTTTTAAAGTATATTGCTCATCATTCTCCACCTCTAAGTCTATGCTTTGTACCTGATACCCTTTATTCTCCACCTTTTGCTTAATATCGCTTTTGATACTACTCAAATAAATATCTTTAATTTGATTTTGATTCTGATTTGTCAATTGATTTTGCATGTTACTACTATTCTTTGATTTTTCCATATACTTTTCTAAATCAAAAATATCTGATACTCTGAATTCATTTCCTGTCACCTTACTAATCACAGGAGACACAATAGAAAACAGTATATATACACCAATCACTACTTTAATATACTTTTTACTCGTTCCTTCTGGCAAAATCATTTCAATAATGGTACTAATAATTACTGCAATAATAATACCTTGAATCCAACCACTCATCCATTCCATAATTTCTCCTTAACGATACATAAGTCCACTATTTGTTATTTTAATGACCAATGTTGTCCCTACAATGAGCATAACCGATACACTACACATAATGGCTAGTAACATTTTAAAAGTATCGCCCATTTGGTCTAATAATTTTACAATCTTTTCATCTGCAATAGGCTGGCAAATTGCTCCTGCTAAGTAGTACAGAGCCATTAGGACTGCTAATTTGATAATTGGTCCTATACAAATGCAAACAATAACAATCACTCCAACTATTCCCACTGCATTTTTTAGAACGTTACTACAACCTATAACTGTGTCAACTGCATCTCCTAAGATTTTTCCTACTACTGGTATAAAGTTGGTAACTGCTGCTTTGGCTGTTTTTGCAGTAATTCCATCTACTGTACTGCTTAAACTTCCCTCCACTGAGAGAACTCCTACAAATATAGTTAGTACAATTCCCAATACCCACACTACAGAAGAATTAAAAAACTTTGCTAGTTTGTCCACTTGTACTCGTGGTGACACCTTTGATACAATTCCTAATACGTTTGCTACTAAGATAAAAGGAATTAAGACTGTAGTAATAAAATTTCCAATAAAAGTAATAATAAATAATATGATAGGTTCTGTAATTCCTGCTGAAGCAATGTTTCCTGTTGTAAGCATTAGCGTAATTAGCAAAGGAACTAGACTATTCATAAATCCCACTAAACTATCAATGCTTGTCCTTACCATAGTTAAAATATCTGCAAAGTTTTTCATTATCAAAGTAACTATCAATATATATTGTACATAGTAGGTGATTTGAGAAATAGATTTGTTTTCTAATCCTTCACTAATGCTTTTTAATATGCTATGTATGACAATAATGATAATAATACTTCCTAAAACATTGATACAGCTAACCACCTCTTTGCCTATTATTTTAGAAAACGCCTTTAGGAGCATCTCATTATCAACATTTCCCGTAATAGCTGAAGAAAATAAATTACCTAAGTCTAAATCTTCAAAAGTATCTGTTGTATATTTTTGAGCTTCTTTAATAAAACTCGAAATATTTAGGCTATCTTGTTGAGAAGATAATATTTCTTCTTGTGAGGCAGGTTCTTCTTCTGCATAGCTGATGGGAGAAATGAAAAACATAAAAAGAAATGCAATTAAAAACATCATAAATCTTCTTTTCATTTTCACATTCTCCTTTCTTCTTTCGTTCTAGGGCAAGATTTTTAAAATCGTTTCTAATAGGCTAGCAATAATAGGAATGGACATAGAAATAATGATAACCTTTCCTCCTAAATCTACCTTGTTAGCAATTGCAACTTCTCCAGAATCTTTACAAATACTTACTGCAAATTCTGTTAGAAAAGCAATTCCTGTAATCTTGATAAGCAATACCAAAAATTCATTATTAATTGCTGTTTTGTTGGATAATGATGTTAATAAATCTATAATTCCACTTATCTTATCCATTACCATTAGTAGGATGAGAGCTCCTGCTACTAGCGAAACATAGATGGTAAACTCTGGTCTATACTGTTTTACAATAATAATGATAATTAATGCAATTAGTCCTATTCCAATTATTTTAATAATATCCATTCCATCCATATTTCCTTTCTTTTATATCTGTTACAATCCAAACATTGTCCTTACACTTGTAAATAGAGTACTAATCTCTTTGATGACTAATGTTAATACAATAATTAACCCTGCAAGTGTTGTCATCATAGCTTGATCTTCTCTTCCTGCTCTTACTAGTACTTGATATAGTACTGCTACTAAAATTCCTATTGCTGCTATTTTGAATAATAAACTAATATCCATGTTTTCCTCCCTATTTTTTAAGGTATGTCCCTATACTGACACTTTTGTCAGTTTTAAGGAACGTCCCCAACCTGACATCGTTTAAATTAATATAATGGCAATTGTTAAACCACCTACAATTCCTAAAGTTCGATACATCTTTTCATTTTTGATTTTTTCTTGTTTGGCACTTTCTAATTGTGTCTCTAAAAATTGAACTACTACTTCTATTTCACTAATTTGTCCTTCCACATCTGTTTGACCTAGTAATCTTCCTAAATTAGATAGAATTGTAATGTCTTCTTTAGATAAATTATTTGGTACATCTGAAAAAGCATTTGTCCAAGCTTCACCTGCACTTTCTTCCTTCATTCTGCTAGAAGCTCTTGCAAAAATCTTTCCTACATTTCCTTCTATTTTGTTCGCAATTTCTAAAAACACATTAGGAATTGGCTCATAGGTAAATTTAATTTTAGTTGCAAATATATTTAAAGCACTTTTCATTTCTTTTAACTCTTTTTCACGGTTGGAATATTTTTTAGAAAATAGGATACCTAGTATGGTACTAGCTACCACAATGGAAATTAATAAAATAATCTTGAAAAAAATCATATATATCCTCCTTAGCCAACTTGTTTAGCAGTTTGTTTGCTATATCCAAGTTGTATTTTTCTGTTGTGATCTAAAAATAGCACTCTGTCTATCATTTGTTTTGTAAGTAATTGACTTAAAATTGGGTTTTGTTTTAGTTCTTCCATATTTGCTCCATGTGCTGTAAAAATTCCTCTTACCCCTGAGCAAACTGCATATTCGATAGCTTGTATATCATCAGCGCTTCCAATTTCATCTGCTACAATAACCTTTGGGCTCATAGAACGCACTAACATTTTCATGCCTAGAGGTTTAGAAATATTTTCTATGACATCTGTTCTAATTCCTATGTCATTTTGCGCAATCCCTTTATCCATAGCAGATATTTCTCCTCTTTCGTCTACTACTCCAATTGTCAATCCTTTAAAATTCATTTCTGGTATGCCATTGCTAATTCTTCTAATTAAATCTCTTAATAACGTAGTCTTTCCGGCATCCTGGTGGGGATACAATTAATGTAGTATAAATATCGTTACCATATGGATTAAGAATATAGTTTAAAGCTTGTGTACTACAATTAAATACTTGCCTTGCAATCCTAAAATTTAGACTGCTAATATAGCTTAAATTAATCACTTGTCCTTCTTTCATAACAGCATTTCCTGTAATTCCTACACGATGACCTCCTTTTAATGTAATAAATCCATTACAAATTTGATTTTGGTAAGAATAAATCGAGTTTTCACAAATTTTTTGCAGAATTTGCAATACTGTATCTGGTGTTACGGAAAATGGAATTTGTTTTTCTGCTTGTCCATTTTTTAAAATAATAGGCTTATTGGTTCTAATTCTAATCTCTTCTAAATTTTCTAAGAGATTCTGTTTTATCTTTTGTTGCATCTCTTCTGGAAAAAAGTTTAATATTTCATCCATTGCTTACCTCTTTTGTATAAAATAATAAAAATACGAATTACATAACTTATCTCTATGTCATTTTTTGTTTCTAGAGCAAAGAAAAACATAGTCATATAATATATATATGCTATGTTTTTCTATTTTAGAACTATTTTCTATATTTTTTCAAGGTTTGCAATCTCGCTTTGCTCGATTGCATAAGTTATCCGTAGCTTGCTATCGCTTCGCACAGCTAACTTAACTACTCTTCCCAATTATGGTACACATTCATGACATCATCTAAATCTTCTAGTGTGTCAATTAATCTTTGCATTTTTTCTCCATCTTGTTCACTTAAAGCAATATAGGTAGATGGTACCATTTGTACTTCTGCCTCTAAAAATTCTAGCCCTTGTGCTTCTAAAGCCTCTCTTACTTTTGAAAAGTCAGCTTGTGAAGTAGTGATTTCATAACATTCATCAGATGCTTCAAAATCTTCTGCTCCGCTGTCTAATGCTAACATCATCATATCATCTTCTGCTAAGCTTGTTGTAGTTTTATCAATAACAATAACACCTTTTTTGGTAAATAAATAAGATACGCAACCTGTTGTTCCTAAATTCCCACCTGCCTTATCAAAAGCATGACGTACATCTGCAGCTGTTCTATTTTTATTATCTGTACTTGCCTCCACAATAACTGCTACACCATTTGTGCCATATCCTTCATACACAATCTCTTCATAATTCTTGTTGTCACCTTCTCCTGAAGCTTTTTTGATTGCATTGTTAATTGTATCATTAGGCATATTATTTGCTTTACATTTTGCAATAACATCTTTTAATTTTGAATTACCAGCAGGGTCAGCACCACCTTGTTTTACAGCAATTAATAATTCTCTACCTAATTTTGTAAATATCTTTCCTCTTGCAGCATCTGCTTTTCCTTTTTTTGCTTGAATATTATGCCATTTACTATGTCCTGACATGGTTAATTCCTCCTTATTTTTTATTTCTAAACTATTGTAACACATTTTTTAAATTTTGTGTAGTAGTTTTTAGAAATAAAAAGAGCCATTTATTTGAAATTTTATGTAGTAATTTATATGTAAAGAAAAGTCCTTCTATGATATAAGAAGGACTTAAACAATTCATACATAAAAACAATCAATTTGTATTAATGTATTTTCCAATATTTGGTTATCGCAAACAATATTCCAATAATTGCAATAACACTTACAATGCTTATGGTATAGAATAATCCTTTACTCATATTTTTATCTTCTTTTGTTTCCTCTGTATTAGAGTCAAAAGCATTTTGTACATTGTTGATTTGGCTTTCACTATTTGTAACATTATTTTCTGCAACATTTCCTATACTATTTTCTTCTACATTATTGATAGTATTTTTGGTTGTTTCATTCTTTGCATTTCCACCTTGTACATTGTTAGAACCACTACTTGATGGTTTTGTTGTTTCTGTGTTTGGCTTTGTTGTTTGAGTATTTTGATTACTATTTCCAGGTTTTGTATTATTAGTAGTATTTCCTGGCTTTTGAGTATTATTGCTTCCTTGGTTGTTACTTCCTGAACTTCCACTATTTTTCTCTTCTATTGCGATATTAATAGAATTTCCTCCACAATTTTTTTCTCCTTCGCCATCAGATATCTCAAAATTGCTTATTTTCACCCAAGCACTCTTTTTAGCTTTTCCTTTTTCATTTACTTTAAATGTTATTTTAAACACATTCTCATTTTTGGTTGATACTTCATTTTTAAATGAAGTAATCTTTCCATTTGAAGGATTGTGAAAAGGATCTGACCATTTATTTTGCCCTTCTATGCTCACTAAAGTTAAAGAATCTGTATCATAGCTTACAACTGCTCCTATTGCAATAATTCCCTTTGTAGTTTGCAAATTAGATATTGCAACATAAACTGAAAACTGCTCTTTATACGTTACTTTATTTTTAGATGCACTTAAATTTACATTACAATTAAGTGCTGCATATGTTTTGCTTGTAAACATACAAATGATTAACATCATGATAACAAAAACTATGCTTATTTTTTTAACTCTGTTCATTCTTCTGCATCTCTCCTTATTTCATTTATTTATTTTTTCCTACTAGTAAAAGTTGCATTTTTGCTAAATCTGTTATTGTTACTTTATTGTTATTATCTATATCTGCTGCTTCTAAATATTCACCTACTAAAGTTTCTTTTTCTATATAATGTAAGCATAATTTAGCTAAGTCTGTTAAATTAACAGTACCATTTCCATCAATATCAGCTCTTACTACAAATGTGTATACATTATCTCCTACATATGCTTTCATACCAGTTCCTATTTTAGCTGTTCCCTCTATAATGTTATCATTTTTATCTTTAATAATTACTTCTTGATTTGCTTGTATATGCTTCATAAATTCATTTACTTCAAGATTTAATGGTATTTTTCTGATAACATTACCTGTTATTTCATATTCTTCTGATGTAAGTTCATCATTATTATCTGGCTCTTTTTTCTCAATCCATGTCACTTCTGCTGTTATAGAGTTTGTATTTCCTGCTTCATCAACAAATTCAAATGTAAATTCTCCATTTTTGATAAATGTATATGTGTTTTTACCATTATTATTAGTAATTGTAACATTTTCTTTATCAAATGTTATAGTTACAGTTACATCTGATTGTGTATTTTCTGTAATATCATAAGATAATGTAGCTTGTGGTTTTACTTTATCAATCCAATCTACTTTAGCAGTTGTACTTCCTCTATGTCCTGCTCTATCAACATATTCAAAGGTAAACTCTCCATTTTCTGTAAATTCATATTTTAATGGGTTTTCATTTCCTGTATTATTAGTAACTGTTACTTCTTCACTTGGAACCAATGTTGCAATAACTGATTGATTTGTTTTAGAAGAAATACTATATTTAATAGTTCCTGTTGGAGCTTCTTTATCAATCCAGTCTACACGAATAGGTATCATACCTCTTTGACCATTTGGATCTATATATTCAAAAGCATCTTCACCATTTTCAGTAAATGTATAAATGTTGCTACCATTATTACTTACGATTGTGTATCCTTCTTCTAATTCTAATGTTACAGTAACATCTTGGTCTGTCCACTCCTTCGTAGAGTATGTTAATGTGTATTTTGGCATTTTTGTAATCCAATTAACACTAGCTGTTGCAGTACCTTCATTACCTGCTCTATCTATAAAACGGAAAGTAAATTCTCCATTTTTATCAAATGTATATGTGTCAGAACCTTCATTATTTAAAATGGTTACTTCTTCACTTGGATTTAATGTCACTGTAACTGGTTTATCTGTTAAATGTACAGTGCTATACTCAATTTGAGCTGTTGGTGCTTCTTTATCAATCCAATCAACTGCAATTGTTTTTGTTCCTACATTACCTAATTCATCTGCAAATTCTAATTCATAAGATGCATTATTTTCAAATGTTATTGTTTTACTTCCATCTACCGGATTTTCAGCAATTTGTACATCTTTTGAAAGTATTGTTATATTTTCTTTATCAAATGATAGTGTTGCTACTACATCTTCATTTGTTATTTCAGTTGTACTGTAAGTAACATCTACTGTTGGTGCTGTTTTATCAATCCAATCTACTTTAGCTGTTGTACTACCTTTGTTTCCAGCTTCATCAACAAATTCAAATGTGAACTCACCATTTTCTGTAAAGGTATGTTTTTTACTTCCACCATTATTAGTAACAGTAATTGGTCTATTTTCATCTACTAACTCAGCTATAACATCTTTATTAGTTTTATTAGTAATATTATAACTAATCTCAGCAGTAGGTATTTCACTAGCTGTTGGATTTTCATATAAATTGATAACAGCTATTGAAAAATAATGTTGAAGCCCTGATTGATAAACTGATGGGCAATGAATTTTTACATACTTTGCCTGTTTCGCCTCTTCAAAAGTTATCTTTTTCAAATTATTGTTATTTCCTAAATTATTACCAACTGCTGCCAACTCCCAATTTGTACCATCCATACTTACATAAATTTCTAGTTTACTAGCTTTTCCAGTTGGATATCCTCCTGTTCCTGTTGCCTTTGCATCAGGAACATAATCTACTTCTGCTACATATCTAGGTTTATCTAGCTCTATTACTACATATGAAGGCTTATATGCTCCTCCCAAACCAGAACTAGTTGCTCCATGCCATGATGTATTTATATCTCCATCAAGTATATTGTCTTTATTTCCTCCACTTGTAGCTGATACTTCTGTAACCTTTAAACCTGTTCTAGAAATATATCGATGTGATTCCGAAGATGTATTAGTAGTAAATGTATAATGTACAGGATCACTTGTTGTATTTGTTCCTGATGCAATTAATCTAAGGTATACAACTACATGTCCTCTTAAATTTGGTTTTCCATCTGCAAACGATGTCCACTCTCCAGAATTAGGATCTAAGGTCCATTCCATTTGATCCGTTGTACCATTAATACAATTTTCTAAATCGTCTATTGAAACAGTATTGCTTGGGAATACTCCCTTGTTAATATTAATAGTGAAAATGTTTTCATTAGTTAATGGTAATCCTGATATACGAATTTTAATATCATCATTAGCATTTATTGATGCAATTTCTTCATTAGTAAGTTGTATAGAATGTTCATAAACTTCTTTCCAATTATTACCACCATCTAAACTATAACTCCAAGTTACTTGCGCACTTTGTAATTGTTTAGATAATACTATTTTCCCAGCATTTGCACCGGAAAAAGAGAAAGTAGCAATTCTAGAATCAATTACACCTAAAATTGCATTAGCAACAATTGGCACTTCTTTATGGTATAAAGTATTTGCACTTGTTGCCTTTGTAGCTTTACGCAATGTTTGCTCTTGTATCATTAGCATTTTTCCTTTGTATTCAGGTGATGTAATTTTTGTACCAATTAATTTAGTCAAGTCGTACATTGGTAATGGATGGTAAGTCATCACTTCTGCAATTTCTTCTGCTAAAGCAATTCTCTCTTCATCAGTTTTAGAAGCATCTGCATTATATAAACTTATCATACCAACCCAAGCATCAAAATTGATAATTTCCTCTTTTAAAGCATCACGATAAATTTGCTCTAATTTTCTTTTATCATCTTTAAATGTATCTGCTTGTAATAATATTAACTCTGCTTTTTCATATTTCTCATATTCATTTTGGGCTTCTTGTGATAAGAAGTGGTAAGAACCTCTTTTGGCTGCACCACTAGACCATCCGCCGCCCCAACCATTTGGCATACGTCCACCACCGTCAGTATCTGCCCAACCAGTAGATGCAACACTGTATGCTAATTGCCAAGCATTTTTTCCATTACCTGCATTATATAAATAGATATAAGCTGCGTGTGCTGGTTGACCTACTACTTTAGCAGGATATCCCCATACACCATAAAGGTTAGCTGCTGTTTTAGAAAGCCCTCCACAAACTGAACCTTCTTCAAATACAATCCATAACTTTGGTGAACCAGATTTGTAAGTAATATTGTATTTAGATAGTTCATATTTTGCATCCCATTTCGCATAATTTTCTTGACTATAGTATTGTGGTCTATAATAACCATAACCTGTTGTATAGTTAATATATTTAAATGGGTTAAAACGATCTACTAGATTTGAAAATTTCTTTTCAGAATAATCACGTAACCATAATATTTCTTCATCATCAATATTGGTAAACATTACCGCACGCATTTCTTCGATAGTATAGGTCTCAAACATGGCGTTTGATCCTAATTTGCCATCTAAATGCATTTGTTTATAAATTTCATATCTAGTAACAGCATCTGATAATTTGCTACCTCCACCAATCCATAAACCAACATTGGTTGAATGTGATAAAGATAAAGATAACATCATTTTTAAATATAAATCTTTATATTTTGTTCCATTTGCTGTCATATTCTCATTGTTTAAATCTTCTTTATAAGTTTGATATAACTGGCTTAATACTTGTAATGATCTTAAATAGGTACCATTTGGAGTACCACCAATTGTCCATAAACGTAATGCTTCTTCATTATTTAAAAACCATTCTAAAGTTTCTTGATTCTTAGGATCCTCTTCTAAAAACATACGAAGTTGGTATTGACCTACTCTTTTTATAAAATCCCTTTGTAAAAGAGGAAGCACTAATTCATCTTCAACTGGTCCTCTTTTATATGCTTTTCTTATCATTTCGTCAAATTCTTCTACTGTCATCATAACATTTTCACTATAATTTTCTTTTACAAGTTTTGCATCTCCCCATACTGCATGGTCACTTGCATTAGAACCATTATCATGAGCATATAATCTAATATAATTAACATCTTTAATATCTATTTTGGCATATACTGCACTATTAGAACTTTTTAGTGCTGTAGGATTTTCCTCTGTACGTAAAGTCCATGTCTTTCCATCTTCAGAAGTATAAATATAGAATTTTACACCATTTCCTTTATTTCCTGCAGTACTATTTAAACCGTAAAATACTGTAAAATATGCATAATCTTTATAATTACTAATATCATATTCTACAGTAGAAGTAGCATGTGCCCAAATTCCTTTTTTAATTAATATGGTAGAACCATTTACCATCATGGTAAGTGATTTATTATCTTGTGTTTTGTCTAATGAAATATTTCCCCAACCTACTTGTGCTTTACTATATGGGATATCAGACAAAAATACTACATCGCTTTCTTTTGTACTATTGTTATCAGATACAGCCATTCCTGTTTCTTCTTCACTGTCCTTACTATTTCCATTATAAGTAAGTACATTGTATGGCTTTATCCCTCCATAACTAACTTTTGTGTTTTCAAAGAGAAATACTGCAACCACTAGAAGTAATACACAAAAGGCTATGAAAAACATTGTTTTTGCTTTTAATAACTTTTTCATTTTTATCTCTCCTTATTATTATTTTATAATTTTTCTCCTAACTTTCATTTTACCATATTTTTTCCATTTTTTCAACTTTTGACAAATTTTTTGGAAGAATTTTGTCAAAATTATATTCTATATTTTTTACAACATTTATCTGCAATCCTTATTTATCCCTAGATTTTAACTCTATACTAAATTTTATGATAGAATAAGAAAAATAGTGTCATAAAAAAAGACACTATTCTTATTTTAGATAATTAACATTTCTTATCTTTCCACTCATGATATAAAATATCTTTTAATACTAGCATGCTATCTAGCTTATTATAATGATATTGATTTTTTAAGTTATCTAACATCTCTCTCATTTGAAAAGCATATTTTTCTATATCCACTTCTTTTTGATAAGTTGCTAATACTGGGTACTTTTTGCCCCAAGCATTTGTCCAGTCAATTTTAGCTTCTTTTTCTTCATTTGTGTTTTTAATTACGTCTTCCATTTCTTTTAAGTCAACATCAAATTCTATTAGCTCGTCTAAAGATAAATGATATAACTTTGCTAATTTTTTTGATTGGTAAATATCTGGAACTGTCTCATCTGTCTCCCATTTAGAAATAGTTTGTCTGCTTACACCTAGTTTTTCGGCTACATCTTCTTGTGATAAACCTGCTTTTTTCCTTGCTTGAAATAAATTATTTCCTAAATTCATTTTATCCACCTCCAAATTAAGTGTACTACTATTATAAAGTTTTTTCTATCAACTATATTTTGCAATTATGCCCTTTTTCTTAACTCATTAAAAAATCTAGTACATTCATTCCTGAATCTGTTGTTGTTTTATAAATCTCTGTATATCCACATTTGGTGCAACTAACAGTAATAAACTTCTTATTTTGTACATCAAATAATTTTGCAAAATTTCCTCCTGTTGCTTGAAATTGATCTTTCTCAAATGCAGTGTTTCCACATTTTACACATTTCCATTCTGCCATAATAAATTCCTCCTTATTCTTTCACTGGAACAAAGTTCCTAGCAAACTGATACTTCTCTCTATTTTTAATATATAAAAATCCTATCGTACAAAAAACAATTGCTCCTATAAAATTCACAAATAAATCTTTCATTGTATCACCAATTCCAATATCTAAATAGCCATTTTCTATTGTGGTAATATTTCCATCCTTTAAATAAATTTGCGTTTTTTCAATATCTTTTATTTTCACTGGGTGATTTTCACCATTTTGATTTAGTTTTACTGTTGAAATGCTTTGTACAATCCTATCTTTTTGCATATCTGTTTTTAATAAACTATCTGCTGTAAACTCACAAAATTCCCATAATACCCCTACTGTCATAGAAAAGCAAAAAGCTACCAAAACTACATACATTGGTGATAAATGGATTTTCTTACTATTTTGATTTAAGAGGTCTACCAAAGAAAATCCTATTCCTGCACATATAAATCCATTTAAGGTATGTAATATCGTGTCCCAAAAAGGAATTAATCCATAGAAGTTGTTAATTTCTCCTAAAATGGTAGTTGAAAAGATAAAAAGATAGATAATCGCTTCTAATAAACTTGGTATCCCTATTTTTAATTTTTCTGATACAATCGTTGGTATTGTAAATAAGATTAATGCTACAATACACATGATTGCATTTTGAAAATTACCTAATATTACTTGGAATATCATACTAGCAACTACTAGAATTCTTAATATCAAATACACTGCAATTGACTTTTTACTTGTTTCTTGATACTTCTTTTTCATTTTATTGGAAAACTTGCCCATTATTTAGTCCTCCTTTAACCTTTTAGCTTTTCGATTGCTTGTTCTTCATTCTCTACAAAAAATATGTCTTTTCCATGATTGCTTTCATACATAAAATCTTTTAATGGCTTACTTGTATATTTTGAAAAATCTCCATATATGGCAAACTTCACTTGATAATTAATAAACTTTTGCAATATTTCTCCTGCAATTCCTTTGCTTAGTATAAAAAAATCTTCCACAATTGCTTCTTTGTTTAATGCTATTTTCTCACAGTTTGTTTCATATTTTACTGTCATCATAAAGTCTATTGCTGATTGAACATCTTTTATCACAATTTCTTCACTATTTACTATAGCAATATCTTCTACTATTTGATATGTCATTTTTCTCACCTTCCTTTTCTATTTTTTTATTATTATAGGCCACTACCCTATTTTCTTTTTTTTATAAATTTAATATCAATCATTTTTTATCCAAGTGTCACATCTAAAATCATCATAATTACAAATCCTATTGCTACTCCTATTGTTCCAATATTAGAATGTTCACCTGCTTGTGATTCTGGTATTAATTCTTCTACTACTACATATATCATTGCTCCTGCTGCAAAAGATAACAAATACGGAAGTATTGGTACAATAGCCTTTGTAAGTAAGATTGTAGTAAGAGCACTGATTGGCTCTACAATTCCAGATAAAGCTCCATATAAAAAAGCTTTTGGTTTTGACACACCTTCACTTTTTAAAGGCATTGAGATAATTGCTCCTTCTGGAAAGTTTTGAATGGCAATTCCAATTGCTAAAGCTAAAGCTCCTGCCATTGTTATTCCTGTATTTCCCATTAAAGCTCCTGCAAATGTAACACCTACTGCCATTCCTTCTGGTATATTATGCAGTGTTACTGCTAACACCATCATTGTTGTTTTCTTTAATTTCGTTTGCACACCTTCTGGCTTATTACTTTCCAAGTGCATATGTGGAATTAAGCTATCTAGAACTAATAAGAATACTACTCCCAATAGAAAACCAATTGCTGCTGGAATCCAAGCTATTTTTCCTTGTTCTTCTGCCATTTCTATAGATGGAATGATTAGAGACCATATAGACGCTGCTATCATTACTCCTGAAGCAAAACCTAATAAAATTTTTTCTACTTTTTTATTCAATTTGTTTCTCATTAAAAATACCATTGCTGCCCCGAAGCATCGTTCCTAGAAATGGTATCATTAATCCTGTTATTAGTTGCATTTCTCTCATCTCCTTTCCCTTATTATTTGTTCTTTCCACTACTCTTATACTATTTTAATTCATTAAAAAGTCTAGCACATTCATTCCAGCCTCTGTTGCAGTTTTATAAATTTCCGTATAACCACATTTTGTACAACACAATAAAATGGTCCTCATAAAAAATAGATAATCATTCTTCCTAAATGTTATGCCTATCATAGCACAAAGAAAAATAATTATCAATTTTAAATTTTACTTTATTAACTTTTCAAAACTATTCTTATTTAACAAGGTATTGGATACAAACTGTCCATCTTTAAAATTAGCCCAATTATTAAAAACACATGGAACACTTTTTGCTTTCTCTAAAGTGTCTACTCGGATAATCTTAACTGGTATATTTTGAGCTTTGGTATATTCCTCTATTTCTTTAATACTATTTAAAGTATATGGACACTCTGGGCTATAATAAATGGTGAAATCTGTTGTTTCACTTTTCATTTTTCTTGCTGTTTCTGTAAATTTAGGTTGTTCTTCTTGGAAAGATAATGCTAGTAATTCATATTCTCCAATACTATCTACTACCTTAAAGCCATACTTTTCAAAAAACTTCTTTTCTGATAAAAATGGCTTTTTCTTTTTAGAAGTTATTGTACAAATTCCACTTTTTCCTTTAGCCTTACTATCTTGTATAGCATATTCTAACAACTCTTTTCCATAACCATTTCCTTTAAATGAACCTGCTACCCATAGACAATAAATATATATATAGTTTTCGCCCTCAATTGGCACCCATGCTTTTTCTAGAGGTGCATATTCTATAAAAACTTTACCTTTTGCATTTAGTTTTCTAAAAACATGTCCTTCTTGTATTCTCTTTTTTAGCCATTCCTTTTTCGTATTCACACCCATTTGATGTTTTTTGTCTCCTATCGCACAGCAGATATGTTCTTTCTCAATATTTTCTAGATCTAAATTAATATATTCGTTCATTCTTTCTCCCTTACCACTGGTATTCTAATAACTGTTTTTAAATTTTCTACCTTTGATTTTCTAGGGTCTGATAGATATATTTCATGATGTCTTCTTATAACTCCATTTTCTAATTTACTTCCAATGTCGTTTTTTAATTGGTTCTCTTGGATGTATTCTTCTATTGCTACTATTGTTTCAGGCTCCTCATCATAAGAACCTTTATGTAGCATTTGAACACATAAACCTTCTTCTAGTTCCATAAATTCTGCTTTGCTTACCTCTAATCCTTTTTTGTTTTTTACCTCCTCACAAGCCCAGTCAAATACTTCTCGTGTTACAAATTCTGGCTGTCTTATCATGGATATCCATTCAAACTTTTCTTTGTCACTATAGTCTACTGCTTTATTTCCTTCATTCCACCAAAAACCTTCTAGTGGTGGAACAACATATTCAAAATATCCTTCTATGGAATGTTTGCCTAGTTTACTCATTTTTATTGTAAATGACAAAGCATATAATAAAGAAAGAGCCTCTTGATATTCTCCTGTTCCACAATTAGGATTTCCTTTTCCTTTTATCATAATAAATTTCATATTCGGTACTTTTATTAGCATTGGTTTTGCTTTTGGCAAATATAAATCTTTATATTCTTTTTTATAATCTAACTTTTCCATATGCCCTTCTTTCTAATCTTCTACAGCAATATAAATATGGATTTCTTGATTTTGCATATCATTTGAATTGTTTTGATATTCTTCAAAATCACAAGTGTATTTTCTGTTTAAGTCCATCTTCCATATCTCTTGCCAAGCCTGTCCTACTGCATTTTGAACATCACCATGAATTACAAATTTTGCATATTTTCCTTTTGGAATTACTTTTACTACTCTGTTTTCTACATCCTTAGAGTTTTCACTCACTTCTGTGCAAACTACAAAATTATATGGCTTTGTGTAGTCTTTTTCATAATCTGTATATAGACCAATCGTTTTGCCATTAACTTTATTTTCAATCTTCTCATAGATTCCTTGCATAAAAAATGTTTGCCACATGTTCGCTATGTCTTGTATGGATTTCCCATTTTCGTTTGTTGTCTTTACTTCTATTCCTTCCACTATTTTTTCTTCTAATTCTACAATTTCAAATTTCATAATTCTTACCTCCTGTTATCCATTATATAGAAATATAATTGACAACAGTATGTCATATTATGAATAACTTTTCATCATTTTTTGTATTTTATCTTTTATAATATTTTTTGCATATTCTGGCGCAATTACTTTTATATGCTCTCCAAAAGATAAAATATATTCATATACCCAGTCATTTTCAGGATAATCTATATGGACAATAAAATTACCATCTTCCTTCTTCTCTATGTTTTCTTTTTCAAATTCATCATATACCCTATATGCTTTCTCCTTGGATATTTCTAACTCTAAGGATATGAATTTTATCTCATAAGGCTTTTTTTCTTGCTCTTGTGGTAGTTCTCTTTCAAACGTTTCTTCTAATACTTTTATCTCTCTCATTCTTGCTATTTTAAACACTCTATAGTCTTGTTTTACTCTACAATAGGCTTTTATATACCAGGCTTTATCTTTAAACCATATTTGCAATGGCTCAACTTGCCTTTTGGTTTCTTCTCCATAAGAATTAAAGTAGGTAAATTCCATTACCTGCTTTTTTAAGATAGCCTGTTTCATCATTTCAAATTTATTATTCTCATTTGCCCAATTAGAAAAATCTATTTCTATCCAATTCTCAGATTGTTTATGAAATAGTCTGCTCATTTTCTCTAAAGCTTTTTTCTCACTATTTTTGTCTAGCTTCTCTAAACTTTGCAAAGCAAATATAATCTGGTTTTGCTCTTCTTCTGATAAAATCGATTTATCTAGTACAAAGTTCTCTAATAAGCTAATTCCTCCACCTTTTCCCTTGTTAGTATATACTGGAATACCTGCTGTGCTTAAGATATCAATATCTCTATATATAGTTCTAACAGATACTTCAAACTGCTGTGCTAACTCTTTTGCAGTGGCTGTTTCTTTTTCTAATAATAAATATACAATTTCAAATAATCGATTAATTTGCATTTTCTCACCCTATGTGATTATATCATATAAATATGACATCTATACGTCATATTTATTTTTTCTTTTTGATTGGTAAGTCTTTGCAAGTATCGATTACAATATCTTTTATCAGTTCACGATTGTCAATATCTTCTATCATATACATTGGTTTAGCCCCTTTATATGGTATCTCTTCTTTCATATTGTACTTTTGATTACTTTCTACTATTTTAACAAGTAGTCTACTATCATATATTCCACCAAATAAAATAGCATTATAGTATAACAAATATTCTCCCATCATTGCTCTACAAGTGATGTTATCTAATAAAGATAATTGTTCTAAGATAAAATCTCTGTATTCTTTTGTTGTTGCCATAGTGTAGCCTCCTTCATTTATAAACAGAAGTAACTTTTTTGTGTTACTTCTGTTAGTATAGTCATTTATCCATTATAAATAGAACTTGTTTCATATATGCTATCTGCACACAAGTCAATGTTTTCACCCCAAGTAACAGTTCCATAAGCTACTTTTACAGACTTAAAAAACTCTTGATCTTTTAGTTTTTTAAAAACACCCTTTTCTAAATATGGTTTCATATCTTTTATTCTTTTTTCTCCATTATCAAATGTAACTAATATTTGATAATTTTCCAAGGCTTTTACTTCTTTTATTCTATTCATATTTGTCCCCTTATTAAGATAATGGTTGAATATTAAATAGTTCTTCATAATTTTTGCATAACAACCAATTAGCTTCTAATATTTGTTTCTAATATCCTTTTTGCATAAGAACATTCTGCAATAAGATTCTTATTGTATCTTTTGGAATTTTCAATAACACATTTCACTAATACTTTTGCAATTCCTTGTCCTTGATATTTTCGATCTACTGCAGTATGAATTATGTTCCATGTATCCTCTAATTCTTCAAATTCACATTCACCAATTTCAATTTCATTATCATAAGCCACTGCTCTATTTTCTTTTTCTATAAATTTAATATCAATCATTTTTCTATCCTTTCTATAAATTGACTAATTTGTCACTTAGATGTTATTTAGATTTGTTCATCATCCATTACCCAACCTTTAATAGTATAATCCTTAACTATCTGATTAGCCCATTTTCTAAACTGAATTGCTTTTTCATTATCTACTTTAAATCCAATTGCAATTATCATTTGCAAATTATAATGAGCAATATTTCTTGAAACTTCCCTATTTCCTTCTTTTTGAACTATTCGAAAATTTCGAATAGTTGAATCTTCAGTTAACTCTTTATCTTCATATATTTTCTTTATATGATAATTTATGGTATTTAATTCAATACCATAAACAGTAGCCAACATCTTTTGTGTTAGCCAAATATTTTCATCTTCATATCTAACTTCTATTGCCTCTGAATTATCTCCAGTTGCTGCTATATATGTTAAGTATTCAGCTGCACTCGAACGAATAAGACTATCTTCCTTGTTTTTCTTCAAATAAATCTCTCCAATCTATATCTTTCCATCTTAAGAACTATTGTTTGTATTTTATAACATAAAAATTGATATGTCAACAATTTTAGTAAAATTTATCCAACATATTTTCTATGTGAATTTTCTACATTATTTTGACATACCATAAATTTTTAGCAATCTGACATAGTCATACCGACATCTTACCTTCACCTTTGTAGATATCAATTTTCTTTACTGTTTTTCAACAACCTCTATTGTTTTTAATTCTAATTCATTTATTGGTGCATTTAGGTCTTTATATTGTACTTTTATCTTTTTTTCTCTTTCTAAATTTCCTACTATTTTTGTTTCATTATCAATGTTAAATTTTAATACAAATGGTAATTTATATTCCTTATCAGAAATATCATATTTTATATATACTTCATTGGAAATATCATAATATTCTCCAACTGTTATTGTTCCTGTTTTTGCATTACTTATAGTTTTTCTTTTTAAATTGTTATAGTCTTTTTCTTTTAAAACAATAATTGGATTATCTTTTGTATCAAAGTCATCATCTCCTGTAGAATACTTTTTTAAATCGCCAGTACAAAATATCAAATCGCCATCTTGAATATAACTTGTATCATATTTTTCAGATGTGTAATAATCTATACATTCTTGTTTTCTATTATCAATATTTGCTCTAGTATATTCTTTCATTTCAAATCCATACTCTCCAAAATGCTGTCCATTAAATATATAAATATATTCATTATGACTAGATTCCACTATTCCTTGAATTTTAGTATTTGAAATAGTTTCTATTACTTCTTTCTGAATAAGTGTACCTTGCATTACATTTATTACATTTCCATTTTCATCATATATCTTTGAATAACTTTCTAAATCTTCTCTATCATTTGATTCATTATTAACAGATAATACAACTCCTAATACCAGTCCTAACATAACACAAATTATAATAACAATAACTTTTTTATTCATAAGTTAATTTTCCTTTCAAATCACTATAGATATTTCTCTTTATTTTTTATAAACTCAACTAACTCTTTTGACATTTTCTCTTTTATAAGTATGTATCCTTGACTTTTTCCTATCATTAAATACATATTATCTTTAGTTTCTATTATTTTATGTAGCATTTTATATTCAACTTTTGCTTCCCCATATTCTGTTTTCTCTTCAAAATAATCTTCATAAAATGCAAACTCTGATTCCATATTTTGAATAGCTTTGTTTGAATTAAATTCTTTTTTTCTTTCCACTTCTGCAAAAATATAGAAGAATGTTGGAAATAATATCACTACTAACAGACAAATAAGGTTTCTCCATAATATTGATGCTAATAAAAAAGAGAGTTCTAAGATTAAAATTGAAATTCTTAAGTGTTGTGCCTTTAATACAGCTTTATAAAACTTCTTATATTGCTCCTCTGTACACTTTGTTTTTGTTTTGAATAATGGTTCCATAATTTCTTCCTCCATTTCTACTTACTAAGTTGTATTACAGTTCCTTCAATTTAATTCTTGCTCTTACTAATTCGGTTTCTTTAAATTTTATTAAAAAATCTATTTTATCTTCATAATCTTTTCTATAAATATCTAATAACTGACCTTCCTTACTTTCATTTATATAGTTAATTTCAAAATCAGTAATTATATTATTATTAAGAATTTCTGAATTTATCATATTCATTATAAATCTTACATAACTAACATTATTGGTGTGTTTTGAGTAATCTGTATCACTATAGTAAACTTCTCTTGTTCCTACAATATTTTCTTGTCTAAAATCATTATTAAGTTTTTCAAAATCTTCTTCTAATATTGGTTTTTTTATTTCTAAATCCAATGGAAATCTTATTGTTTCTATTTTTCTTATTTTCCTTGATGTTAAATCAAGAGGACAACTTTCCTGTTTTGCTACAAACAAAATACTTCCAGTCTCATCTTCTACTTTAGTATTATTTTGTACTCTTATTTTAGATTTATTAGTAATAAAAGATGTGGCTTGTATGTTTTGCTTCCATATTGGATATTTTTCAAAATGTATCTTTAATTTTGTTAGTACCCATACTGCATTATTTTCATCTTTTATTCTTCTATTATCTGTTTCAAGATATTCAAACAATTCTGTTACCATATCTTGTATAATTGTTGCACATCCTAACAAACTCAAATTTAGATTACTATCAACAGTTGTATAACCTACTTTATATTCATTCTTATATTCGTTTTTCATCTTTTTACTCTCTCCTACTAATTCCTATGTTCAAATTATATCATAAAAGGCAAGTAATTTTCAACTTAATTACTTGCCCTACTTATTACTATTTACTCATTTCTTTTTCAAATTCAAACATTCCATTATCTTCTTTATATATATCTTCTGGCATATTTGGATCTGGATGTTTTTCATTATAATACTCTACAATTTTAAATTTTAATTTATTTACATAAAAGTGAATGTTTCTTTTATCAAAATATGGAGTACAAGTTTTCCATATTTTAGTTTTTGAATAAATATTTTCAATTTCTTTCCATATTACTTGTCCTATACCTTTACTTTGAATACCAACTCTAACAAATAGAAAATCTAAATGATTAATATTATCATCATTTATTTCTACAATAACACCCCCAATAATTTCATTATTATCATCTATCATTTCATAAGAATATTTTTTAAATATTCCTATGTCTTCATTTCTTAATTTAATTAATTGCATAAAAACCTCACTTTCCATTCATCTATTTTCTATATTTCCTTGTAATTCTGTTATATCATATATTTCTATTCCTACAACTTGCCTTCCAAGTGAATCAAAACTCCTCTCTAATTTTCCCTTTTCAACTTTAATATTCCCTTTCTCTTGTAAAGGGTCATTTACATAGTAGTATTCTTGATCCACACCTGTTACAACTATGGTATGACTATTTTTAGGATAAGTATAGGTATATTTTTTATCATAACTTCTCCATGTCCACATTTCTCCAACTGGCTCATAATTTGTTGTAGCCCATATAACAAGTGGTAGTTTATTGGCTACTTGATATTCTAAAGTTTTTTTATCATCACTTCCATAAACATTATAATTTATTTTTTCTTCTGTTTTATCATATAATACTTTTTCAATAGCTAATTTAATACCAGGCTCAAATACCCCAAATCCCATCGTTTCACTTCTTGGGTCTCCTGCATAAGTGATTCTTGGATCCGGTCCATATCTATCACCATCTTTTGAATAAATAACATTTTTCTTTAAATATCTATTTATGAATTCATCTACTTTTATGTCAATTCCATAACTTTGCAATAACATAACAGCACTTACTGATTCACAGCCATTGGGATAATTGGGATTTTGCTTAATAAAAGGAACTTTTTTCTTCGCTTTATTATTTTCTTGATAAGATATTCTATCTAAATTTGAGGCTATATATTTTGCTTTTTCTTCATATTCAACAGTTGAGCCTATTTCTTTTTTTAATAGCTCATAATTATTTACTAGTGCTAATTGTTCTTGATAATAATCGCCTTGTGTTACTGGCATAATAGAGTGTCTCAAGTTATTTTTTTCTTTCATATAAAATATACACCATGCTACATTTGAAAAGAGTACAATGGTTACTAATATTACACAGACTACTATCATTATTTTTTTAGATGTATCTTTACTTTTCATATTGTCCTCCAGTTTGCAAATTATTTTCACTTGATTATATCACAAGGTATAATACAAAATTATTAAGGTTCTATTAATTTTCAAACTCTAAATTTGTCACTTAGATTACTAATCTCTTGGATAACTGTTTATTACAATTTATTCAATTATTTTGTTTTCATCTATTGATAACACATTTCCACTTTCATCATAATATGTTGTTCTTACAACTTCATAATTATATCCATACTTATTGTTTATGGGGTCAAATCCTCCTCTACCATAATATTCTTCTATTTTCTTTTGATTTCCAACTACTATTAGATTTTTATAATCATAGTAATATACATATGTTTTTAAGAATCCATTTACATATGCAACATACTTTTTTTCATCTCTTTCAATTACATGTTCAGGCATATATCCAAACACTATACCAAGATAGGCTATTGGACTTGATAGTAATAATATAATAATAAATATAAGTATTGAACTAATTTTTATAACTTTTCTTTTTATTTTCAAAAGTAGTTGCATTGTTCCAATAATAAAACCTAATATAATTAGTATTGCAAACATTACATATATCCATTGTCTAAACATTAGATTAAAGAAATGTAATATAAAGAATAGCATAGTTATTATTAACAAGCAAATAATTGTATCTAATATAATAATTCTGGGAATGTATCTTTTTATTTTTTCCATTCATTTTATACCTTTCTAAGCAATTCTACCTTTTTGTATTTTACACTTTATACTTCTTAAAACATATAATATTAAAAATACTAAAGGCATTATTAAAAGAAATCTTACTCCATACCATGATAGTAAAAATACTTAAAAATATTGACAACTCTTTTTTCATAAAGTTCTCCATTGTACTTAAAGCTTAGAATAGATTACTTTTTGATTGCATTATGATAATAACATAGTTTCTAATAAACAACAATTAAGATTTCATTAAATATTACTTATTTACTCCTCTATATTTCATTTCCTCTGCTTCTTGCTAATCTAAAAAAATTACAATTATAATATAAAAACAGACAATTAGCCAATCAACTAATTATCTGTTCACTTCATTTTATAAATCTTCGGTCAATTCATATTGGTTAATATCAGGTTCTACAAAGATTTCATCTTGTACTGTACCAAATTCATACTCTATTTCCGAGCCAATCGTTCCAAAATTTATTTTTAAAACTAGCCCTGTGTCTTTTTCAATATAGACTTCCGAAGTACCATAAGCAGCATCTAGCCAATTACCGCTTCTAAAGTTTCCTATTCTATAGCATTGTTTTCCCTTATATTCTGCACTTTCTACCTTTGAACCTATGCAAGAACATATTCATATTTACCATCTCCTTATCTTCTGTGCAACCTAGCTATCATAAGCAAAATGCTTTTAGACCTATGGCTTTGCGTCATAAACTTTCGTTTACTTTGCTCTTTTACCAATATATACCTATATTATAGCATATTTTCCAGTTTTTAGCAAATTGATGTCCTATGTAGATAGTTTGTCTTTCTATTCAAATTTTAAGTATCTTCTCTCATATGAGTAGATTTCGCCGTTTCTTCTTTGTCAAAATATACTGTAAAGTGATATCCATGTCTCGTTGTGAAAATATTACAGTTTCCCCAAATTATTCCTACATGTATATTTCCTGCATTGTATGTATATGATTCTTCATCTGTATTATTGTAGTAATATGTTCCCCTTGGTTTTCCTAATTTATTCACTACTTCTTCTTTTGATAGTCCTATAAGGCTATCATTCGCATAAATCTCTTTCATTTTCATGTACTGAGCATCAGGTCTTTTACGCTCTTTGAATAAAATTTCTCCTAAAAAACATATTAACACAATAGAAATAACTGTAATTATTATTCTAGATATTATAAATTTTTTCTCTTTCTTCATACAAATATAAGAAGCAATATATAAACATATTATTATAATACCATAAATAAAAAATTCTATCAGTAATAGCAAACAAGTTTTAAAAAGCTCATAAGAACTCTCTGAAATAGCCGGTACAAGCATATATATCGGCAATGCTATAATTGTGCGAACTATAAGAAATCCCATCAAAACCGATACAACACTATGCCCATCTGGTAGTTTATCTCGCAAATTATCTAATAACATACAATAAAATATTGGTATTCCTAGAATTATTAGCATATAAAAAAACCCTATCATTATTTTGTTTCTCCCATCTACACCTACTTATGTTACAATTTACTATTGTACTTCATATCCAGTTACTTGAATTATACCAAATAGATTTACCTGTGCTTTATATCCCATTGAATTATTTGGTTTATAATATTTTATAGAATACCCTAATCCAATATATTCAGTTCCATATCCCAAATCATCTTCATATTCTCTCATACTAATCGTTATTAATGGTTGTTTATTTGGACTACCATTAGGTAAATCTCCTAATCTAATACAATCTACAGTCACAAATATAGCATAAATAAAAAATAAAATTCCTACTGCTATTAATACTTTCTTTTTCATAAAACACAGCTCCTATTACAAATTTTAATCTCAGCGACAACTCACTATCTATTGTTAGCATTATATAATAAAAAGTAGATAATTTCAAATCAATTATCTACCCTATATTACAAATAATTTTAAACTTTCTTTCGTGTTAGTACAGCCCCAACAATTGATACAATAAGAAGTATTGGCGCTATTCTAATAAATAACCATTCAAACGAATGAAAAGCAAATCCTAAAACCGCACTTTCAGGATCATTATAATCCAAATTCAAATAAGGACTATTACATAAAACTAAAGAGATGAAAATTATTATGATGATTGCACATAATGTAATTAACATCCAATGAAGCATTTTTCTTCTTGCCTTCTTCCCTTGTAATAGTTGTAAGTTTATTACTTCTAATTTTTCAGAAATTGCTTTCAAATCATCTACTTTAGTCTCTGAAATATTTTCTCCAAGTAAAATGCTCACTGGCGTTTCAAGAACCTCTGATATAGAAACTAGCATTTCTGAATCAGGAACCGATAATCCTTGTTCCCATTTAGAAATAGTTTGTCTTACCACATTTAGTTTAATAGCAAGCTCTTCTTGTGAAAGCCCTTTCGATTTTCTTATTGATTTAATGTTTTCTTTTAACATTTTATAACAACTCCTTTCTTCATAAACTATTATATAAAGAATAGCCCGTTGCTACAAGCAATGCTTATTAACATTCAAAATTTATAGTCATAAAATTACAATTTAGTCTTCAATTTTCATAATAATATCGTATGCAGTAGAACAGTCTTCTTTTGATAGTTTT
>CANDRW010000026.1 GCA_947388675.1 uncultured Clostridium sp.
TTTTTTAATAATAATATAACTATAAAAATCCAAAATAAAAAACACCTAATTTCTTAGATGTTTTCTTGGCGGAAGCTGAGGGATTTGAACCCTCGCGGCCCTTACGAACCCTAACAGTTTAGCAAACTGTCCCCTTCAACCACTTGGGTAAGCCTCCAAATTGTTAAATTTGCCTTCTTTTATATAGTTTGGCGCAGAGGGTGGGATTCGAACCCACGGTAGGCTACAAACCTACGCCAATTTTCAAGACTGGTGCCATAAACCAACTCGACCACCTCTGCAACTCACTGTTACCTAAGCCGATAACAGTATTTATATTAACATATTTAGCCTATATTTGTCAATAGGAATTTTTGGAAATTTAGGCTTTTGGTCACCATTTGGTCACCAACTAATTTGCTTTAATTAGCTGATCAAACATATCTTTATTTAATTAAACCCAAAATTCTTTCTAATTCGTCATTGGTAGAGTATTGAATAATAATCTTTCCACTTCTCTTTCCTGCATTTAGTTTTACCTTTGTTCCAAAAAAGCTTTGGAAACTATCTTCTATATCTCTACAAATTGCCTCTCTTTGTGCTCCATCTTTTTTAGGCACTTTCTTCTTTGCTTGCACTCTTTTTTCAAGGTCATTTACACTTTCACCTTTTTCAATAATTCTAAGTGCCATTTCATATTGCTCATCTGGCTCTGTATAAGCAAGCAATGATCTACAATGAGTTTCTGATATCTTTCCTTCTATTGCTAATTGCATTACTCTTTCATCTAAGTTCAATAAACGTAATACATTAGTAACAGTACTTCTGTTTAATCCTATGGTATCTGCCAATTGTTGCTGTGTCATTCCATACTCATCTAGCAATTGTCTAAATCCTCTTGCTTTATCAATTGGATTTAAGTCCTCTCTTTGAATGTTTTCAATCAAAGCTATTTCTTGATTAGTACGATTATCATTTTCTCTCACGATACAAGGCATTTCCTTAAGCCCTGCTTTCTTTGCTGCTCTCCATCTTCTTTCTCCAGCAACAATTTCATAATAACCGTCTTGTTTTGTTACAATAATTGGCTGAATAACACCATATCTTTCAATTGACCTTGCAAGTTCTTCAATAGAATCTGCTGGAAAATTTCTTCTTGGTTGATTTTTATTTGGCTCTATTTCTATTACCTTAACACTTTGAACAATTTCTTCCCCGTCTTTTAATTTTTTCTCTTCTTCTTTTGTTAATTGATTTTCGCTAAATAGTGCTTCTAATCCCTTTCCTAAACCAGTTTTTTTAGGTGGCATAATCAATTCCTCCTTTTAAAATTAATTTTAAACAGCGTGTTTTCCTTTGTTATTCTCATCTTCATTATTCTTTAAAAATTCTTTTACAAACTTATCATAGCTTTTAGCACCCTTTGACCTTGCATCATAAACTGATATTGGCATTCCATAACTTGGTGCTTCACTTAGCTTTATATTTCTTGGTATCACTGTTTTGTACACTTTATCGCCAAAATATTTAGTAACTTCTTTTACTACCTGATTAGATAAATTCGTTCTTACATCATACATGGTAAGCAATGCACCTTCTATTTCAAACTCCTTATTAAGATGTTTTTGCACCAATTGTACTGTATTGAAAAGTTGTCCTAATCCTTCTAAGGCATAATACTCGCATTGTACAGGAATTAATACGCTATCTGCAGCTGTAAAAGAATTTAATGTAATTAATCCTAGTGATGGCGGGCAATCTATGATGATATAATCATATTTTTCTTTTATCATGTCTAATTTCTCTTTCATTCTATACTCTCTAGACATCATTGAAACAAGCTCTACTTCTGCTCCTGCAAGATTAATATTAGATGGGCAAATAGATAGATTTTTAATTTCTGTTTTTTGAATCGTATCTTTTGGTTCAATTTCATCATTAATAATTAAGTCATATACAGAAAGTTCTACATTTTTATCCATTCCAATTCCACTAGTCGCATTTCCTTGTGGGTCTGCATCTATTAGTAGAACCTTTTTCCCTCTTTTAGCTAATAAAGTGCTGAAGTTGATAGATGTTGTTGTTTTTCCTACTCCACCTTTTTGATTTGCTATTGCAATAATTTTTCCCAATTTGTATTTCTCCTTTCTTTTATTTTATGTAAACCATTTGTATTTCCGCTATATTCCTTGTTACTCTAGTGCTTTATCGATTTTCCTCTTTTATCCTTGCAAAAATTTCTTTTAAAAATATAACATATTAATGATATAAAAATATTGCAAATATGTCAATGTAATTTTCAAAAATAGATAAAAAAATATATAACAAAACAAGCATCTTTATAATGTAAGAACGAACGTCATTATAAAGATGCTTGTTTGATCTAACTTTTTGTTTAATTATTCAATAGGCTCTTTACTAGGTGTACCAGCCTTTCTAGGATATTTGTTAGGCGTTTCTTTTACCTTTTTAATTATCACTATTTTCCTTGTAATATCTGTATTCTCTAATGTGATTTCCTCCACTTTTTCTATCATTCCACCTAAGATTTCGATCGCTTTTTTAGCTTCTTCTAATTCTTCTTCTATATCTAATGATTTCATGCAAATACATCTTCCACCTATTTTAACAAATGGTAACATGTATTCTAATAAAACATTTAGCTTAGCAACTGCTCTAGAAACTACTACATCATATCCCTCTCTTCTTTCTGCCCTGCAAAACTCTTCTGCTCTTCCATGAATACTTTCTATTCTTTCTAATTTTAATTGCTTAGTAACCTCTTGTAAAAAATGAATTCTTTTATTTAAAGAGTCTAGCAAAGTAAAAGAAATTTGTTCTAATACAATTTTAAGAGGAATTCCTGGAAAGCCAGCTCCTGTTCCAATATCTAATATACTCTCTGCTTCTTTTACATATGGTACTATGCTAATACTATCAATGAAATGTTTGATTAACACTTCCCTTGGCTCTGTAATAGCTGTCAAATTCATTTTTTCATTCCATTCTAATAATAACTGCATATATTGATAAAACTGATTTTGTTGCCCTTCTGATAACTCTACTCCAAATTGCAATGCTCTTTTAGCTAATTCTATCTTAAACTCCTTTTCTTCCATGTCTTTTCCCCCTTTTAGGCTTTTTGTTGCTCTAAATAAATTAATAGCACTGAAATATCCGCTGGTGAAACTCCTGATATTCTAGAAGCTTGTCCTACTGAGTTTGGCTTTATTTTATTTAGTTTTTGCCTTGCCTCTAGCCTTAAACCTTTAATCTCGCTATAGTCAATTTCCTGTGGTAATAGCTTTCTTTCTAATTTCTTAAACTTCTCTACTTGTTGTTGTTGCAATTTAATATACCCTTTATATTTTACTTCTATTTCTACTTCTTCTGCAACCTCTTTTGGCAATTCTTCTCTTTGTTCGTCAATTTCTTTTAAATCTTCATATTTTAATTCTGTTCTTCTTAATAATTCTGCTAGCTTCGCTCCTGTTGTTAATGGTGAGGATTGATACTTTGCAAGAAATTGGTTCACTTTTTCTGTCGGCTTAATCACTGTATTTTCTAGTCTTTCCACTTCTTTTTCAATTGCTGATTTTTTGACTAAAAACTTTTGATATCGTTCTTCTGAAATCAGCCCTACTTCATGTCCAATTTCTGTTAATCTTAAATCACTATTATCTTGTCTTAATAATAACCTATATTCCGCCCTTGAAGTCATCATTCTATATGGTTCATTCGTTCCTTTTGTAACAATATCGTCTATTAAAACGCCTATATACGCTGTAGAACGGTCTAAAATAACAGGCTCTTTCCCCTTTGTTTTTTGTGCTACATTAATCCCTGCAATAATTCCCTGTGCTGCAGCTTCTTCATATCCTGATGTCCCGTTAATTTGTCCTGCAAAAAACATTCCGCTAATCTTCTTGTGTTCTAGTGATAACTTCAATTCAGATGGATCTATACAATCATATTCAATTGCATATGCTGGTCTTGTGAACTCTGCTTTCTCTAAGCCTGGAATTGTTCTATACATGGCAATTTGTACATCTTCTGGAAGAGATGAACTCATTCCTTGGATATACATTTCGTCTGTATCTCTTCCAATTGGTTCTACAAAGATTTGATGTCTTTCCTTATCTGCAAAACGCACTACTTTATCCTCAATAGAAGGACAATATCTTGGTCCTGTTCCTTTGATTTCTCCTGCATATAGTGGTGAACGATGTAAATTCTTCCTAATAATTTGGTGCGTCTCTTGTGTGGTATAAGTTAGATAGCAAGGTAATTGTTCTTCGTCCTCTTCTATCGTATCTTCAAAAGAAAAAGCTGTTGGATGTTCATCACCATTTTGTATTTCCATCTTAGAGAAGTCAATTGAATTTTTATTAATTCTAGCTGGTGTTCCTGTTTTAAATCTCACTAACTCTATTCCCATTTTAGTAAGCATCTCTGACAACTTATTCGCTGGAAATACACCATCTGGTCCACTTTCATAAGATACTTCACCTATATAAATCTTTCCTTTTAAATAGGTTCCAGTCGCTAATATGACATTATCTACTTGGTACACAGCACCAATATTGGTTTCTACTGATTTTACTTTTCCATCTTCTACCCCTATATCCACTATTTCAGCTTGTTTCAAATAGAGATTTTCTTGTCTTTCTAAAGTATGTTTCATCTCCATTTGATATCTTTTTCTATCAGCTTGTGCTCTTAAAGAATATACTGCTGGTCCTTTTGAAGTATTTAGCATTCTTAATTGAGTATATGTTTTATCTATATTCTTTCCCATTTCTCCACCAAGGCAGTCAATTTCCATTACAAGGTGTCCCTTTGAACTTCCTCCAATGTGTGGGTTACATGGCATATTCGCAACTGCTTCTAAGCTAATGGAAAAAAGCAATGTTTTAAGCCCTAATCTTGCTGTTGCTAATGCTGCTTCGCATCCCGCATGCCCTGCCCCTATTACTGCCACATCATATTTTCCTGCATCATATTTCATTTTCTATTTCCTTCTCCTTTATTTTCTTGATGTTTCGACAAAACATTTATCGTTTTTTATGAAACAAGAAATTGTGTTTTGTGAAACCAATTAATTAATTTTTATTTTTGTTGATTGTTTTTTCTTTTTTAGCTTGAATAGTACTTGTTTTTGCAGTTTTGAAAGGTACCAAGTTGACTGACTTCTTTGCATACGCTGACTACCTTGGGCATTTGAAAAACAAGAAAACAAGTACTATTCAGGTAATGACCTATAATCGCTATTATCTAGTAACCATTACTTGCCTAGACAGAACTTTGAAAAGATTTCTGAAATAATATCTTCTGAAACATTTTCGCCTGTAATAGCACTTAATTCTTCTAAGGATTGTTTAATTGGTACTGCAAGCAAGTCTATTGGTAGTCCTTGTTCTAATACTCCCTCTGCTTCTTTTATTGCTTCTATCGCCTTATGTATTTGATTTTTGTGCCTTATATTCGTCACTATGCTTCCTTGCCCAATTTCTATTTCACTTAACTGGAACATTTCTGTAATCTTTTGATATAGTTCTTCTATTCCCTCTTTTGTCTTTGCTGAAATTTTAATAATCGGTTTTTGCATTTCTTTTATCTCTTTGCTATTTTCTAAATGAACATCGCCTTCATCTATTTTATTTAGTATAATTATAGAAACTTTTTCCGTTAACATGTTCAGAATCTCTTTATCTTCGTTTTCTAGCGTTTTTGTGTTATCAATGATATCTATTACTAAATCTGCTTCTTTTATTAATCTGAGGGCTTTTTGAACGCCTATTTCTTCTACCTCATCTTTTGCATTTCTAATCCCTGCTGTATCAATTAATTTCAAAGGAATTCCACGGATTGTAACAAACTCCTCAATGGTATCTCTGGTGGTTCCTTCAATATTACTAACAATTGCTCTTTCTTCATTTAAAATTGCATTTAACAGAGATGACTTCCCAGCATTTGGTTTTCCTACAATAACAGTTTTAATTCCTTCTTTTAAAATCTTTCCATTACTATAGCTGTCCTCTAATTTCGTCAACTTCTCTTTTATATTTGCTAAAACATCCTTCATTTTTTGTGCTGTAACTTCTCCTACTTCGTCATACTCTGGATAGTCAATAGAAGCTTCTATATCGGCCATAATATCTAATTGCAATTTGCGAATTTCTTGAATTTTTTTAGACAGTTCTCCTTGTAGTTGCTCAAAAGATGCTTTTGCTTCTCCTGAAGTTTTGCTATTAATTAAATCAATAACTCCTTCTGCTTGTGATAAGTCAATTCTGCCATTCAAAAAAGCCCTTTTGGTGAATTCTCCTGGTTCTGCAAGTTCTGCTCCAGCAGCTAAGCATTGTCTTAAAATCTCTTGCTCTATTATCATTCCCCCATGTGAATTAATTTCACACATATCCTCTGTTGTATAGCTTTTGGGACTTTTAAAATACGAAACTATTACTTCATCAATATTTTCCTTAGTTTTTTGATTTATAATATATCCATATTTCATGGTATACCCTTGAATTTCTTCTATTTTTTGAGGATTACGTGGCTTGAAAATCTTTTCTAGTATGGAAAAACATTCTTTTCCACTTATACGAATAATTCCAATTCCTCCATTTGTAGTTGCTGTTGCAATTGCTGCTATTGTTGACATATTTAGTTCCTTTCTAAATTTTACAATTTTTAATTCTTAGTTACTAATTTTTATCATTTTTATACTTGAATAGTACTTGTTTTTGCAGTTTTGAAAGGTACCGAGTTGATGTACTCCTCTGAACCTTCTGGCTGCCTCGGGCATTTGAAAAACAAGAAAACATGTACTATTCAAGTAATTAACTATAAAATACTCTAATAAAAATAGCCAAAGTTAGAAATAGCCTTTTATTTAGCTAAAATCCGAACTTTGACTTCCGATTTTTGTATTTTTGTTATTTATTTCTTACTAATTACTACTTTTCTATATGGCTCTTCACCAACACTGTGTGTTCTAACTTGTTCACTGTTTTGTAAACGGTTATGAATTATTTTTCTCTCATAAGCAGACATAGGCTCTAGAGTAAGTTGCTTTCCAGTTCTAATCACTGTTTTTGAAAGTTTATCTGCTAATTCCTCTAATGCTTTTTGTCTTTTCTCACGATATCCTACAATGTCTAATACAATATGTGCTTTTGTTTCTAAGTGTTTATTGGCAATGCTTGTTAATACTGTTTGCATAGCATTTAGTGTTTCACCTCTGTAACCAATAAAAGTTCCAGCATCTTCGCCTTTCATTTCTACATAAATATAGTTTTCATCTGAATGAATGGTATATTCCATATCAGATACTTTTGCAACAAAATCGTTTAAAAATTCTGTTAAGTTTTTAGTTGCCTGCTCTAATTCTTCTGGTTTTAGATGAACTTTTGGCTTTTCTATATGTGGTCTATATTCTTCTCTATTTTGATTTCTATGATTTTCTTGTTTATGGCTTTTGTGATTATCTACTTTTCTAGGCTCAACACCTTCTTTTAATGTCATTTCTACTTTTACAACTCTAGGTGCTAAAATACTAAAAAAGCTTCTTTTATCATCACTTTCTAACACTTTGATTTCTACGGCATCCTTAGAAACACCTAATTCATTTAATCCTTTCTCTATAGCCTCTGTAGAAGTTCTTCCTTCTGCAATAATTGTTTTAGCCATTTGCCTTTTCCTCCTCGTCCTTCTCTTCTTTGCTTTCCATAATTTTATTAATTACTAATCTTTCTATAATCATTAAAACATTACTCATAAGCCAATATAAAGCAAGACCAAGTGGTGCAATAACTGCAATCATAACTGACATAATTGGCATCATATAAGTCATGCTTTTGTTCATTGCTTGCATTTGTTCCATTGGGTCTGGTTCTTCTTTTACTTCCCCATTTTCCATTACAATTGCTTCTTTTTTCTTCTTCTTTTTATTTTGTGTCATAGTTGTTAAACGGATAGAAATAAATGAAGTAAGAACATATAAACATGGGATAATATATACTCTCCAATCATTTAAGCTTTGTGTTGGTACTTTACTTAAATCAATCCCTAAAAATTCCATATTTAATCTTAATTGATTATAGTCATCTCTTTTTGCTTCTAACTCTTCCCTATTCTCTACATTTTCTTGTTTTAATTGTTCTTCTATTTCTTGATATTTGGTTTCAGCATAATCTAATACACTAATTTGAACATAGCTATTATTAGAATTAAACTCATTTTCCTTCATCTCGTTTGTATATGTTTCAATAATTTGTGGGTCAATACGTTTCATATAAGTAAGTGGTTGACTAACAAGCCAGAATACAGATAAAATAATTACTAATTGTATAATAGATGTTAAACATCCACTAAATGGACTCATTTTTTCTGTTTTATATAATTCAATAGTTTCCTGATTTAATTTTTCTGGGTTGTTTTTATATTTCTTTTGAATTTCTGCCATCTTCTCTTGAAGTACTGCAGATTTCTTCATAGATTTTTGTTGTTTAATCGTAATTGGTATTAATATTACTCTTAGTAAAACTGAGAAAATAATAATGGCAAGCCCATAATTCCCTACAAGCCCATATAGCCAATTTAATACATAACCAAACAATTCTGAGATAAATCCCATAAACTCCTCCTAGCTTACTCTAATTTAATGGATCATACCCACCCTTTGCAAAAGGATGACATCTTAATATTCGTTTTATTCCTAAGCATATTCCTTTGATACATCCATACTTTTGTATTGCTTGTACCATATACTCTGAACAGCTTGGATAAAACTTACAATGAATCCCTTTTGCCTGAAAAAATGGTGAAATTTTTTTCTGATATCCTTTTAATAACCAAATACAAACTTTTTTCATATTAACATTCCTGCCTTAGAAAAAATAGATTTCATATCTTGGCTAATGATATGAAAATCAAGTTGTTCTATTGGTACTTTTTTATTCCATAGAAAAACAATGTGATATCCTTGTCTTAATTCCTTTGCTAGTAATCGATAGCTTTCTCTAATCTTTCTTTTTATCTCATTTCTTTTTACTGCATGATATGCTTTACTGGAAATAGCAATTCCGATATAATTTGCCTCTTTCCTATTTGGCATAATATAAATAGTAATTTGTTTTCCTATATAAAATTTTCCTTTATTTAAAACATTTTGAAATTCATAATTCTTTTTTAATGTTTTCATTTTTCTCATTTAAATCACTCAATTCAAATTGTAACAAAAGTGCACTTTCCTAGAACTCAAAAAAGGTCACATTTTCTTACGTGACCCTTATGTTTTAAGCACTTAATTTTTTTCTTCCTTTTGCACGTCTTGCTTTTAGTACATTTCTTCCTGATCTTGTTTGCATTCTTTTCATAAATCCGTGTTCTTTTTGTTCTTGTCTCTTTTTTGGTTGGTATGTTCTTTTCATCTTAGCACCTCCTACTTTGCAATTAGTCTTTCTATTTTATTTTGCGATTGCAAAACAATTAACCTTTATATAAGCTTTACCATTATACACCCACAAATATAATTATGTCAATATTTTGAAAAGAAATTTTTTAATAGTATTGACGAATAGATTCTCTTTTTGATATGATATATAAGTATAGGGAAATCGGCTTTTCAGCAATTTTCTAATACAAAAACGTTTTTATTCAAAAGATTATGTCGATTTTTTTGATTTTTTGTTTATTTTTAAAGGATTATCGAAGTTTACTTATACACAACTGTGGATAACTTTGTGGATAACTAAACATAATCAATTCAAAAATAACTTACATATACGGACTAACAAAATCTAAAAGCAAAGCCTTAAGATTTTGTAATGTCTCGCATAATTGATTTCTACGTCAAGTGCTATTCAGCACTTTCCTAGAACTCAAATAATTTACTGGAAGGATGAAGAAAATGCAAAGAGCAGAAATGAATGAACTACTTACTAAAGCAAAAGAATTATTAATACCTGAACTTACTCCCATTGCTTATACAACATGGATACAACCAATTCAAATTGATTCTATCGAAAATACAACAATTACTTTATATGTTGCTTCTGATGTACACAAAAATATGATAGAGGGGAGATATCTTCCACTTATTCAAAGCACTTTTGCATTTTTAACCAATATTAATTATACAATATTAATTACTTGTCATGCTACAGACCCCAATTCTGAAATGCAAAATAATACTAATGCAAACAACATGCAAAGTCGTCCAATGGGTCTTTTATATAATAAATCTAATTTAAATCCAAAATATACATTTGATAATTTTGTCGTAGGGGAGAATAACCGCTTTGCACATGCAGCGGCACTTGCAGTATCTGAAGCTCCTGGTACAGCATATAATCCTTTATTTTTATATGGGGGAGTAGGGCTTGGAAAAACCCACTTAATGCATTCTATTGGAAATGAAATTTTAAAACAAAATAGAGACTTTAATGTATTATATGTAACTTCTGAAAAATTTACTAATCATTTAATTGCTTCTATAAAAGAAGGCAATATGGAGAATTTCCGTAATACTTATCGTAATATTGATGTTTTATTAATTGATGATATTCAATTTTTAGCAGGCAAAGAAAGAAATCAGGAGGAATTTTTCCATACCTTTAATACCTTACATGAGGCTGGAAAACAAATTATTCTTTCTAGTGATAGACCTCCAAGGGATATTCAACCATTAGAAGACCGTTTAAGAACTCGTTTTGAATGGGGATTAATTGCAGATATTTCGAACCCTGATTATGAAACTCGTATGGCCATTTTACAAAAGAAAGCACAATTAGATGGATTAATTATAGATAATGATATCTTATCTAATATTGCAACAAAAATAGATACCAATATTAGAGAACTAGAAGGTGTTTTAAATAAATTAGTAGCTAAATCAAAATTAAAAAATCAGCCATTTAGTATTGCTTTATCAGAGGATGCAATTGCAGATGTGGTATCACATAAAAACAAAGTTCTTTCTATTGAATATATTCAAGAAGTCGTTTCTAAATATTTTGATGTTACTTTAGATGACTTGAAAGGTTCTAGAAGATCAAGTGATGTTGTTTTTCCAAGGCAAGTTGCTATGTATCTTTGTAAAAATGTGGCACAAGTTTCTTTTCCTAAAATAGGACAAGCTTTTGGAAAAAGAGATCATTCAACAGTAATGCATGCTTGTGATAAAATAGAAAAAGAAATCAAAGAAAATTCTAATACAAAATTAATTGTGGAAACTGTGAAAAACTCACTCTTTTCTAACAATGATAATTAGGTCTAAGGAAAGAAAGATTTTTTAAAATTTGTGTTTTGTAAAAAAATTGTTCGAGAAATCAAAATCAATCTTTTCTTACGGAAGCCTTACATAGAATATCCACAACTACTTGTGAATTTCTTGTTGATAACATGTTGATAAACTCTTTTCCACAAAGAAAAAAGGAAACTGTAAATAACTTTTTAAGTTATCCACAAATTTATCACCAAAAATTTTACTACGGATAAAAGGATTTGAAGCACTTTTCCACAAAATCCACAACACCTACTATTACTACTACTAATTATATTTATTTAATATATAAAAAAGGAGACGAAACCAAAATGAAAATTGTTTGTGACAAGGATATAATCCTTAAAGCTATTAATTCCGTAACAAAAGCGGTTGCTTCTAAAACAACAATGCCTATATTAGAAGGAATCTTAATTCAAACAAATGATAATCAAATAAAATTTACTACTTATGATTTAGAAATAGGTATAGAATATATTATGGAATGTGAAGTACAAGAACAAGGTGCTACAGTAGTAAATGCTATTATGTTTAGTGAAATTATTCGTAGATTACCAGATAGTGAAATTCACATTACTATTAATGAAAACAATTTATTAGTAATTGAATGTGAAGGTTCTTTATATAAATTAGCAACAATGAATCCAGAAGAATTTCCTGAACTTCCAAAAATAGATATAGAGAATTCTATACAAATGGAGCAAAATAGTCTAAAAGAGATGGTTAGAAAAACAATTTTTGCAGTTAGTACAGAAGAAAATAGGCCAATTTTTACAGGATGTTTATTTGAAATAAAGAATAACAAATTAAATGTGGTAGCAGTAGATGGATTTAGACTTGCTTGGAAGAGTAGATATTTAGAAACAGAGGTAAATGATTTTTCTGCTGTTATTCCAGGAAGAACATTAAATGAAATTAACAAGATTTTAACAGATTCTTTTGATGTGATTAAAATAGGGGTGGCTAAAAACCAAGCTTTATTTGAAATGGAGAATTGTAAAATTGTTACTCGTTTATTAGATGGAGAATTTTTGAATTATGCAAGTGTTATTCCTGAAAACTGGGAAACAAGAATTAGAGTGGATAAAAATTCACTTCAAAATTGTTTTGAAAGAGTAAGCTTAATCTCCGCATCTAGTATAGAAAAAGAAAAGAAATATCCTGTTAAAGTAAATGTAGAAATAGGGAAGGTAACGATTTCTTGTACAAACCAAACAGGAGATGCAAAAGAGGAAATGTTTGTGGAAACAGAGGGACAAAACCTAGAAGCAGGATTTAATCCAAAGTATTTCTTAGATGCTTTACGTGCAATTGATGATCCAGAAGTTTTCATTGATTTTGGTACCAGTATTTCACCATGTATTGTTAGACCAACAGAAGAAAATGGAGATTATATTTATATGGTACTTCCTATTAGAATGAAGGAATAGAAAATGTACATAGAACAACTGAAATTAAAGAATTTTCGTAATTATGAAGAACAAGAAATAACTTTAAATCCACATATTAATATTTTTTATGGGGATAATGCACAAGGAAAAACGAATATATTAGAAGCTGTTTTTCTAGGTGGCTTTGGAAAATCCTTTCGTACTTCTAAAGAAAAGGAAATGATAGAATTGCAAAAAGATTTTTTAGAAGTAGGAATTTGGTATCAAAAATCAGATAGAGATGGAAAAATAAAAATACAAATTGCATCTAAAAAACAAATAGAAGTAAATGGGGTAAAAATAAAAAAGTTAAGTGAGTTAATGGGTAATTTGAATTTAGTTATTTTTACTCCAGATGATATTCAAATACTAAAAAATGGGCCAGCAGAAAGACGTCGTTTTTTAGATATGATGATTGGACAGCTTAGACCAAATTATGTGCATAGTTTAAACAATTATTTAAAAACTTTAGAACAACGAAATCAATATTTAAGACAAATACAAGAAGAGTATAAGCCAGAAGAAATGTTAGAGATTTGGGATGAGAAATTAGCAGAATATGCAGAGATAATATGTAGTTATAGAAAAGAATTTATTGAAAAAATAAAAGAAAAAGTGGCAGAAATTCATCCAAAAATAACAGAAAATCATGAAGAATTAACTTTAACTTACATAACAGAATGTGACCAAAAGGAAAAATATATAGAATTATTAAAACAAAGAAGGAAATTAGATATTATCAAAGGCTTTACAACAAAAGGTATTCATAGAGATGATTTCCAAGTATTTATTAATGATAAAGAAATTGGAATTTATGGTTCTCAAGGTCAGAATAGGACAGCAATATTGACACTAAAAATAGCAGAACTCTATGTTATTGAGCAAGAAGTAGGGGAGTTTCCTATCTTACTATTAGATGATTTTATGTCTGAATTAGATGAGAAAAGAAGAAAGAGCTTTTTGCAATATATCCAAGAAACACAAGTGATTATTACTTGTACAGATAAAATGGAACTAGAAAAATTAGAGTTAGGCAAAGATTATCAGTTGTTTCAAGTGAAAAAGGGAAAAGTAAATTAAAAAGCTTGCAAAAATAAAGCAATTAGTGATAAGATGTGAGAAGAAAACACGGAGGTTTTAACAAATGGAAAAATTTGAACATGAGTACAAAGCAGACCAAATCCAAGTATTAGAAGGATTAGAGGCTGTAAGAAAAAGACCGGGTATGTATATTGGTAGTGTATCTATTAGAGGATTACACCACTTAGTATATGAAATTGTAGATAACTGTGTAGATGAGGCTTTAGCAGGATACTGCTCAGAAATTAATGTGGAAATAGAGCCAGGAAATATCATATGTGTAGAAGATAATGGTAGAGGAATACCTGTTGATGTTCACCCAAAAACAAAGATATCAGCAGCTGAGACTGTTTATACCAAACTTCACGCAGGTGGAAAATTTGGTGGAGATAGTGGATATAAGGTATCAGGTGGTCTTCATGGGGTAGGTGCATCAGTTGTAAATGCTTTATCTAATTGGACAGAAGTTACGATTCAAAGAGATGGCGGAGTTTATCAAATGAAATTTGAAAGAGGAAGAACTGTAGAGCCATTAACAAGAATAGGAGATTCTACCAAAACAGGTACAAAGGTTAGATTTTTAGCAGATGACACCATTTTTGAAACTTTAGAATATGAATATGAAACATTAGAAAAAAGATTTAGAGAAATGGCCTTTTTAACAAAAGGATTAAAAATTAATATTACAGATAGTAGAGATAGCGAGAATATTCAAAAAGCCGAATTTCACTTTGAGGGAGGACTAAAGTCATTTGTAGAATATTTAAGTAAGAATAAAGAGAAAATTCATGAAAATCCAATTTATATTGAAAAAGATGGAGATGTTCCAGTTGAAATCGCTTTTCAATATACAACAGCTTATTCAGAAAATATTTATACTTTTGTTAACAACATTAATACGATTGAAGGTGGAACTCACTTAGAGGGATTTAAAAGAGGATTAACAAAAGCTTTTAATGATTATGCAAGAAGTCATAATTTAATTAAAGAAAAAGACCCTAATTTATTAGGAGAAGATATCCGTGAGGGAATTACAGCAGTTGTTTCTGTTAAAGTAAAAGAACCTCAATTTGAAGGACAAACTAAGACAAAATTAGGAAATAGCAACGTAACAGGTATTGTTTCTAGCATGGTAAATGATGCTTTATCTACTTTCTTAGAGGAAAATCCAGGAGTGGGAAAATCTATTTTAGAGAAATGTATTAATGCATCACGTGCAAGAGAAGCTGCAAGAAAAGCAAGGGAGTTAGTAAGAAGAAAAAGTGCATTAGAGACATCTACATTACCAGGAAAATTAGCTGATTGTAGTAGTAAAAATCCTGAAGAATGTGAAGTATATATCGTAGAGGGAGATTCAGCAGGAGGAAGTGCAAAACAAGGAAGAGATAGAAAATTCCAAGCAATATTACCTCTATGGGGAAAAATGCTTAATGTAGAAAAATCAAGAGCAGACAAAATTTATAACAATGATAAATTACAACCAGTTATCTTGGCAGTTGGTGCAGGCATAGGAAAAGACTTTGACGTTAGCAAAATTCGTTATGGAAAAGTTATCATTATGGCAGATGCCGACGTTGACGGTGCACACATTAGAACATTATTATTAACTTTCTTCTTTAGATATATGAGACCATTAATTGAAAATGGTAATGTGTATTTAGCACAACCACCACTTTTCAAGTTATTTAAAAAGGGTATGGAAGATATCTATTGGTATGAAGATGATTTAACTGGTGCTTTTAAAATACTAGAAGAAAGAGGAATACCAAGAGAACAAGTTAGCATTCAAAGATATAAAGGTCTTGGAGAAATGAACCCAGAACAATTATGGGAAACTACTATGGACCCAGCAAGACGTATTTTAGTAAAAGTAACTATGGATGATGCTATGAAAGCAGATGAGATATTTACACTACTTATGGGGGATGAAATTGAACCAAGAAGAAAATTCATTGAAGCAAATGCAAAATATGTAAAAAATTTGGATGTATAAAAAGAGAGAGGAGTTTACCTTTATGGTAGGCTCTTATTTCTTTATCTAAATGTTGACTTAAATATAAAAAAGTGATAAAATATAAAAATAGTAACTTTGGGCATTCCCATGGCTATAATTATGGTCAAACACAATTTTAGGACATCAAGAAAGGGGAAAAGAAAATGGGTTACGTTACGAAATACCGGCTTTATGAAGGAAAATGGTTTTCGCAGAAAGGTTTCATATATTATATGAAACACAGAAAAGAGTTAACAAAGGCAACTTTGGCAAGAGCTCTAACGACGAGAGATGACAAAGGCTTCTCAAGTAGCAGCATTTTCAGAACGATAACCTCTACATTAAATGATGTTTATACAGTTAGGAGAAATGGAGAGGATTTGAAGGGAACCCCTTTAACACTTCTTCAACCAGGAGACATTATTTGGTGTATATCATTTATGAGTTGTCGATACTGGGAATATGATGGAGAAAGAATGAGATTCGTCAGGGATAGTTAATTTTTTATTACAATTAATAGCAGGTAAGGAGGAAACCTTACCTGCTATTATCGAATAAAGCTAATATTAATCTTTAGCTAAAACCTATTTACCTAATTTTTAATCTAATGTACATTACTGCACAAATAAACTATACACCAAATAAATAGATCAGTTGCTCGACTACAAATGCACACATAATAACTGTATTCATCCTAAAAGGACTAATAACAATCACTAAAAAAATGCAAGAATAATCTTAACTTTGAATATAAAACCTCTATTTTCAACCATATATTATTATTCTAATTTCATTAAAATAACGAAAATAAAGTCGATATAGCTTCAATACAAATTTTATATTCTCATCGCCGACTTATGGCTACCTAAAGTTCTTTTAAGCAACAATAAATCTTTGCTCGAACTTTATAAAACCTTATCAAAAGACCCTATAAAACTCTTATTTCAACTAATATTAACCTTATATTCTTATTATGTCATAATTCTTTTTTATTATTCAAAATTTAAATTTAATTTTATGGACAAAATTTGGAAATTATGATTTAATGATAAAAATAAGGGGAAAGGAAATAATAGAAATGAAAATATTTATTATTTGTAGTAAAGCATTTTATAAAGATATACCACCAATTAAAGAAAAATTAGAAGCAAAAGGACATGAAATATTTTTGCCAAACAGCTATGACAATCCTGCAGCTGAACAGGAAAGTTGGAATTTAGGTGAAAAAGAACATGCAGAATTTAAAGCAAGAATGTTTAAGAGAAGTAAAGAAGTAATTGAGAAAATGGATGCAGTTGTAACTTTAAATTTCGATAAAAATGGAAAAAAGAATTACATTAGTGGAGCAACATTTATTGAGATTTATGAAGCTTTTATGGGAAATAAAAAAATTTATTTATATAACGATATTCCAGAAGGAATGCTATATGATGAAATTTCAGGATTTTCTCCAGTTATTCTTCATGGAGATTTAGATTTGATATAAAAGATAATAAGAAATCAGGAAAATATCCTGATTTTTTTCTGGGAAATTATATCCTATAAAAGTAGCTAAGAGAGTGATAAAACTAGCTTTATGTCGAATTTTGTCACACGGTTTTTCTTGACATTTATTAGCGAAGATTGTAAGATAAAAATAGAATTTGTTTATAAATTTTTTCAATAGTACAAAAGCCAATTTTTGAATTTCAAAAAATTTTAAATCTTTTTTGGTTTCAACTTGAAAGTAAAATTGAATATTGCTATAATAAAGGAGGTGAACAAATGCCAGTTATTTCAGAATTTTATGGCATAAGTGTAAGACTCTATTATAAAGAACATAATCCGCCACATATTCATGTAAGCTATGGAGAGTATGCTTCCGAAATAAGAATAGATAATTTAGAAGTATTAGAAGGAAATTTACCGAAAAGAGCCTTAAAGATAGCAAAAGAATGGATAGCAATTCACCAAAAAGAATTGATAGAAATGTGGGATACAAAAAAATTTAAAACCATAGAGCCATTAATATAGGGGGAATAGAAATGCTTCATAAAATAGTAAAGGTAGAGCCATTGAAAAAACAAATATTAAAAATATATTTTGAAAATAAAGAAATAAAATATTATGATATGAATAAAGCAATACAGAAAATAGAGGCATTACAACCTTTAAAAAATGAAAGTATTTTTAAAAAAGCCCTTGTAGATGTTGGCGGACATGGCGTAATATGGAATGATGTAATGGATATTGCAGGTGAAGAACTTTATGCTAACGGTGTAGATGACATAAGTGAAATTCAAAACTAATAAAGTTATTAATGAGCTAAAAAAGGAGGAAAATGGAAAATCAAAAAAGTAAATCAGTTCAAGAATGGCTACCAATTCAAAAAGTATTAGAAAATGGAATCATTAGACTAAAAGATAATACATATATAAAAATAATTAAAATCAAGCCGATTAACTTTAATTTAAAATCAGAATTAGAAAAAGAAGCAATTTTAAATTCCTATAAATTATTTCTAAAGACTTGTAATTTCAATTTTCAAATATTAATTCAAAGCAATAAAGAAGATTTAAGCAAACACATTCAAACTGTTAATCAAAATTCTATTCAAGAAGATAAAAATATCCAAGAAATTTCTAAACAATATATCCAATATATTCAAAACTTAAATCACAATAAAAAATCATCTTCTAAGAATTTTTATATTGTTTTAAAATACAAGAACGAAAATAGAGAAGTAACAGAATTTGAAGAATATGCAATAGAGGACTTAAATGATAAATACTTCAAAATAAAAGACTGTTTATCTAGATGTGGAAATATAGTTACAGATTTAAATAATCAAAAAGAAATGATTTCAGTTTTATTTTCTTTTTTCAATACAAGGATTTATTTCAGTCAAATTTAAAAAGCCATTTTGATTAGAATAAGAAGAAGGTGAGAATATTTTTAAAATACTAGAAGAAATACAAAAACAGATTACTTCTGTTAAATCTGTTCCAAAACAGACAGCAAATTTCTTAAGTGGAGTAATAACTCAAAATGATGAAATTGCTCCTGCCTATATTAATTTAACAAATCCTAAATATATTGAAATCGATAGCAATTATTATTCAACTTTAATTATTGTCAATTATTTTCGAGAACAAACAGAATTAATTTTAAAATCTATTATTGATACCAACATTAATCTAAATATTTCTATTTTTTATGAAAAACAAGATACATATAAAACGATTCGTGACTTAACCTATCATATTGGAAATGTAGGTGTAGATTTGAAAACCAATAATCCTAATAGGCAAGATATTGATATTGCAGCATTTACTTATAATGATGCAAAGTATATCCGAAAAGAAATGCAAGTTAATAATGAAGAACTTTATTTTCTATATATTTATGTAACTACATTTGCTAGTACCACAAAAGATTTAGAATATTTACTGAATAAATTAGAAGGAATTTTACAAAGTAAAGGAATGCAAACAAGAAGAGCGTATTTTAGGCAAGAACAAGCTTTTTTATCTTCTCTTCCCATAATGCATAATTCTTTAGATTTAAAACCAGCAGCTAAAAGAAACATTTTAACCAGTGGCTTGGTTGCAACCTATCCCTTTATTTCATCTGCTATTTTTGACGAAGAAGGCATTTTTATAGGTACCAATATCTATAACAATTCTCTGGTATTTTTAGATAGATATAATTCGCAAAAATATAAAAATGCCAATATGTGCATCTTTGGAACCAGTCGGAGCAGGGAAATCGTTTTATACCAAATTATTAATTTTAAGAAATCGATTAATTGGCATAGAACAATATGTCATTGACCCAGATAGAGAATATGGCGCTTTATGTGACGCAGTTAATGGCACTTTATTAAAACTTGGACCGAGTTCTAATACGTATATTAATGTGTTTGACATTAGACAGGAAAGTATTGAAGAAGAAAGTGGATATCTAGCCAATAAAATTAGTAAATTAATCGGATTTTTTAATTTGATTTTTGGAAATTTAGACGAAGAAGAAAAAGCCATTTTAGAAGAGAAACTGATAGAACTGTACCAAGAAAAGGGAATTACTTTTGATGATAATACATTGTATAAAAAAGAAGAAAATAAAGTAATCTTAAAACCAATTTTTAAAAGCACTTATGATATGCCTATTTTAGAAGAATTTTATGAATTGTTAGGAAAAGAAGAGAAAACTAAAAAATTTCAAATTAAATTAATTCCTTTTGTGAAAGGTTCTTTAAAATTCTTTAATCATTATACTAACATCGAACTTAACAATTCTTTAATTGTAGCAGACGTTTATGAACTAGGAGAAGAAAACTTAAAATATGGAATGTACCTATTCATTGACTTATTTTGGGATAAGATAAAAAAAGATAGAAATCAAAAAAAGGCAATATACCTTGACGAGATTTGGAGATTAATTGGTGTAACTTCTAACAAAGATGTAGCAAGTTTTATTTATAAAATTTTTAAAACCATTAGAAAGTATGGTGGAAGTAGTGTAGCAATTACACAAGACATTTCTGACTTATTTAGCTTAGAAAATGGAACTTATGGAAAAAGTATTTTAAATAATTCTGAAATAAAAACCTTTTTCTCGCTAGAAGAAGAAAATATTAAGGTATTAGAACAATATACAAATTTATCAGAAAAAGAGAAAGTAGAAATTAAATCACTAAAAAGAGGAGAATGCCTAATGTTCATAGGTGGAGAACATATTTTAACAAAGATAGATGCAGCAAATTTTGAGCAAGAAGTGATTCAAGGCAAAATACAAAACTAAAAAACAAAGGAAGGAGAAAAAGAAGTAAAAAGAGGAGTAGAAAATGAAAAAGATAATGACAGCAATAGGTGATCAAAATTTAAATCACAAATTAAAACAAGAAAATACTTTTGAAATTGTAGTAGAAGATATTTCATACAAAGAAGGAATTATAGAAGTTCTAGAAAAGAAACAAATTGATTTTCTAATTTTAAGTGAGTTACTACCTGGAGAAATGAGTTTAAAAGAATTAATTGAAAAAATAAAGGAGATTAGCTCTAGCATACAAATTATCTTATTTTTAGAAAAGAAAAATCAGGAATTAGAAAATTACTTATATGCAAAAGGTATCTATTATATTTTTTATGATAATCAAGTTGAAATCTCAAAGATGATTGAAATAATAAAAGAGGAACCAAATGAGAATAAGCAGTTAAAAAAGGAATTAGAAGAATTAAAACAGCTAGTCATAGAAAAAGGAAGTAATCAAGAGAAGATAAGAGAGTTTTTGCAAAGAAAAAATGAGAAGATAAGAAATAAAAGAAGGTTAGCAATAGAAGAAGCTAAAAAAGAAGGAACCTCAAGTGAGGAGAGACAACATGAAATTATTTGTGTAAGTGGAGTAAGCGGTGTAGGAAAAAGTATATTTTCTGTGAATTTAGCCAAAGTATTTATGGAAAACAAAAATAAGATTTTAATTATTGATTTTGATGTTTTGAATAATAGCTTACATACTATTTTAGGTATTAAGAAATATCCAGAAAAGGTAGCAAGCAAAATAAAGAATAACAATTTATTAAAACCGTTGCAAATAGAAGAATTGATTATGAAAATTAATTCTAAAGTGGATCTAATTGCAGGAATTAGTTTATTGTTTGATGGACAATATCAAATTAGTAAAGTAAAGATAAAAACAATTTTATCAAAATTAAAAGAAAAATATGACGCAATTATTATTGATACTTCTTCAGAATGTTTTTTAGATTATACAAAGGAAATTATGAAAAATAGTAATGTCAATATATTTATGGTGGAACCTAATTTATTAGAAATAAAAAAAGCCAAAAAATTATTAAATATTTATATTAATCAGTGGGGAATTCCACAAAGTGATTTGCATATTTTATTCAATAAATACAATGAAAACTCAATTGATAGTTCTATTCTAAAAAATATTTTTTCTGGTTTTTCTATCTTGGGGAAACTCTCCAATAGTTCTCAATATAATTTGTTAATTAATAAAAATGATACTAAGTGTTTAAAGAAAGATTTGCAAAAAGAATATCTTAACATTTTCCAAAGGTTATTAAAAAGTGAAAGTTTAGAAAGAAAAATAGGGAGGAATTTATGGAAGAAATTTTAGCAGAAAAGAACAATACATTAGAGCAAAATAGAAATGGAGATAGGCAAGAGTTAGTAACTGCAAATGAGCAGAAGAGCTTTTTAGATACTACATTAGGAAAAGTAGTTAATACGGCAGTGGATTTAGGGCTTCGTTGGGTTTTGCCTGATTTTGTGGAAAATCAAATAATTGATGTAAAAAATAGTCTAATAAAAGGTGGATTAAAGGAAGGAATTGATAAAGCCATTGATAGTGCAGTGGAACTAGGAAAAAGTGTAACTGGAATTTTTACAGGGAAATTTGAAAATGTTTCACAAGCACAAAATGCAGTGAAAAATGGAGGAATTATTGATGGTATATCTGATGCTTTGGATACAGCACTTTCTTTTACAAGTAAACAAGGTTGGATACCAAGAGAAGTTACTAGCATGATTAGACAAGGAAAAAATGTTATTTTAGATAATGTAAGTAATAATATAGAAACTGAATTTGTTAGTCAGTTAAATAGTATCGAGAAATTAGGAAAATATGAAAATAATTGGAGAACTTATTATCAAGCACAAGATTTTGCAGGAATGGAAAGAGAATATCAAAAAATAAAAGATAGACTAAAAGAAGTTTTGCCAATAGAACAAACATTAAAACAAGCACGAGAAATAGAAAATCTCCATTTATTAATAAAAAATAACGGACAAGATTTTAATTTAACACAAGAACAATTAGCATTAGCGGGTATTTTAACTAAATAATAGAATGTTTTGCATAAAAAAGAGATATACCCAATATTAAATTGCTAGTTAAATTATTTTTAATTTAAATAAATTTTAATTCTAATGAAATATTCTATTTCATTTTAGGTGCTTATGATGACTTTTTTATCATTTAGATATTTATATTTCATAATGGTAACGTTGTTTAGGTAATTACATATCATACTTGAAATATTATTTAGGTAGTCATATTTTGTATTCCAATTTAAGAGATAAAAAATAGTCAAAATAAGTTTTTAATTCAAAATAAAAAGTAGGGAAAATACTTGATTTTTCTTACTTTTTTTCTTGTTTTTTGCTTGCATATTTTTTTCTAGTTTAGTATAATACAAATGGAATAAAAATAGGGAAAGTAATGCTCCAAAAGTAGGAATTTCCTAAGAAGAAAGGACAAAAACAATGGACGAAAATAACGAAAAAAGAAACGACGGAAAAATTATAGAGCGTGACATTGAAAAAGAAATGAGAACAGCCTATATTGATTATGCTATGAGCGTTATTGTAGCAAGAGCACTACCAGATGTAAGAGATGGTTTAAAGCCAGTGCACAGAAGAATTCTATATGCTATGCATGAAGATGGAATTACTTCTGATAAGCCATATAGGAAGTGTGCCAATACAGTGGGTTCTGTTTTGGGTAGATATCATCCACATGGAGATGCTTCTGTATATGATGCTATGGTTAGATTAGCACAAGATTTTACACAAAGATATCCTTTAATTGATGGTCATGGTAACTTTGGTTCAATTGACGGCGACCCAGCAGCTGCTATGAGATACACAGAAGCAAGAATGGCTAAAATTGCAGAAACAATGCTTGCTGATATAGAGAAAAATACAGTAGATTTTATGCCAAACTACGATGATCGTTTACAAGAGCCAACTGTGCTTCCCTCTAAGATACCAACATTATTAATTAATGGTTCTTCAGGAATTGCGGTAGGAATGGCAACCAATATTCCACCACATAATTTAACAGAAATTATTGATGGTATTATCAAAATCATTGATGAAGATGATGTAACAGATGAACAATTGATGGAAGTAATAAAAGGACCGGACTTCCCAACAGAAGGGCTTATCTTAGGTATAGAAGGTATTAAACAAGCCTATACTACAGGAAGAGGAAAGATTACTGTTCGTGGTGAGTGTGAAATTGAGGAAATGAGCAATAATAAGCAAAGAATTATTGTCAATTCACTTCCATACCAAGTAAATAAGGCAAAGCTAATTGAAAACATGGCTAACTTAGTAAAAGAAAAAAGAGTTGAAGGAATTTCAGAAATTAGAGATGAATCAGATAGAGAATCAAAAGTAAGAATTGTTATTGAATTAAAAAGAGATGCCAATGCACAAGTTATTTTAAATCAATTATATAAACATACACAATTACAAGATACTTTTGGTATCATTACGCTTGCCTTAGTAAATGGTGAACCAAAGATTTTAACACTAAGACAATGCCTAGATCATTATATAGACCATAGAAAAACAGTTATTCTTCGTAGAACTCAATTTGAATTAGATAAAGCATTAGCTAGAGCACATATTTTAGAAGGATTAAAAATTGCATTAGATAATATTGATGAAGTAATTGAAATTATTCGTAATTCTTATGATGACGCAAAAGAAAAATTAATGGAAAGATTTAAACTTTCTGAAATTCAGGCGCAATCTATTCTAGATATGAGATTAAAAACATTATCAGGCTTGCAAAGAGAGAAAATTGATGAAGAATATAACGAATTAATGAAATTGATTGCACATTTAAGAGAAATCTTATCTAGTGAAAAATTACTTTATGATGTTATCAAAGAAGAATTGCTAGAAGTTAAGCAAAAATATGGTAATGAAAGATTAACGAAGATTGTTGCTGCAGAAGGCGAAATAGATATTGAAGATTTAGTGAAAGAGGAGCAAACTGTTATTACTTTAACACATTTTGGATATGTAAAAAGAATGCCAGTAGATACATATAAGAGCCAAAATCGTGGTGGTAAAGGAATTACAGGCTTAGCAACAAGAGAGAATGACTTTGTAAAACAAATCTTTACTGCATCTACTCATGATACACTACTATTCTTTAGTAATAAAGGAAAGTTATATCGTCTAAGAGGATATGAAATTCCAGAAGCAGGAAGAACTGCAAAAGGTACAGCAATTGTTAACCTATTAAGATTAGACCCAGGAGAAAAGATTTCAGCTGTTATTCCAATTTCTAATTTTGCAGATGGAAAATATTTATTAATGGGAACCAAACAAGGCTTTATTAAAAAGACACCATTAAATGAATATGATTCTAGTAGAAAAACGGGTCTATTATCTATTACATTAAGAGAAGATGATGAATTAATTGATGTTCGATTAACAGATGGACAAGACAATGTGGTTTTAGTAACTAGCCAAGGTATTTGCATTACTTTCAGTGAGAAAGATGTAAGACCAATGGGAAGAACTGCTCAAGGAGTTATAGGAATACGCTTAAATGATGACGACTTTGTCATTGGAATGGAATCTATTATAGAAGGAAATAAAAATGCTACATTACTTGCTATTACTGAAAATGGATTTGGTAAGAGAACAGAACTAGACGAATATAGAGTTCAAACCAGAGGCGGAAAAGGTGTAATGACTTACAAAATAACACCAAAGACAGGAAATATTGTTGGTATTCGTGTAGCAACAGATGATGAAGATGTTATGCTAATTACTGAAAATGGAACTATCATTAGACTTCGTGTAAAAGATATTAGTATTTTAGGAAGAGCAACACAAGGTGTTACTTTAATGAGAACTAACGAAGGAAGAGTAGTTAGTATTGAAACAATTAATCCAGAAGAAAATGAGGAAGTAGAATAAGATGAGAGAAGGATTAGAACATGATTTGTCTGTTCTAGTAGAACTAGACTTATATACAAGAATTAGGGCAATTAGAGATGGGAATTTTCCAGATGAGGAAGAAATGGTTAAGCAAACAGTAAAATCATTTGAAAGTGGTTTGCCTGAGCATTTAAAACAAATTCCTAATTGTCATAGCATTATTGTAGAGACATTAAAACGTGTAGATGAAAATATGAAAGAAATAAAGAAAATGAGGCAAAAGACAAATAAAGCAAACGGACAAGAAAGATAAATAATAAGAAATACTACTCTAAAATAAATAGAGTAGTATTTTTTTCTATTTCATAAATCGTATATCTTCTCCAAAGAAGTAGCAAATATCGTAGTTTCCTACTAATCTAGAAACAATTCTTTCATCATAATTTTCAAATAGAGCTTGTAAACTTAAATTAGTAGATATAATAGTTTTTGTTACTTTTTTAGAGTTTAATAATCTAGAATTAACAATATTAAACAATTCTACTAACTTCATTTGATTGGTACCTTCTGTTCCTAAATCATCAATAATTAATAAATCAACATTTAATAAATGGTCATAGATATCTTTAGAACTATTTGCTTTTCCAAAACGATAGTCGATAATAGTATCGAGCATAACAGAGGCAGTTTGATATAGAATTATTTTTCCTTGCTTTAATAATTCATTGGCGATACAGCTAGACAAGAAAGTCTTGCCTAGACCAGTTTTTCCGGTAAATAGTAGATTTTTTTCTTCCATTTTATCAAAGTTCTTTACAAAGTTCTGACAAATTTTTAAAATTAGTTCCATATTCTCTCTAGGCGAAATATCGGACTGATATTTTTCAGGAGATATTTCAGTGGAGTATAATTGGATATTAAAGTTCTCGAAGTTTTGCTTCTCCAAAGAATTCATATTAGATTTATTATATTCTATGTCATAGATTTTTTGCTTCAAGCAATTACACATTTGTGTTCGATTATCTTGCTTAACATATCCAGTATCCTGACAATGAGCACATTCATAATGAGGTAAAATAGAATTTACTTTTGGACCAATTGCAGTTAAGATATTTTCTTTTTCTTTTTTTAATAATAGCATTTGCTCATTAAATTTAGCAAGTAACTCTTTGTCACTATGCAAAGTAATTTCTTTCATAGTGGATAAAGCCAAAGAATTAATTTTATTGTCTATATCAAAGAGTTGTGGAAATTCTTGATATAACTTTTCCTTTTCATCTTCTGCAATTTCTTGCGCTTTTCTTCTTTTTTTATCATATTCCATTAATAAAGATTTTAAAATTGTGTTATTCAAAATAACCTCCTAATTAGTTTGGTGCTATGCCTTTTTATTAGCATATAAAGCATTCAAATTATCATAAGACCTTTGTTCATATTTTTGGAAACCAGTTTTCTTTTCTAATTGTTTAATATCTTTATTCTTTTGTTTCATATCTGCTAAGAATTTGTTAACTTGTTCGCTAGAAGTAAAGCCTCTATCATGCCAGTCAGAAAGTAATTTGTCAATATAGTCAAAGCTTGGATTTACTTTAGAGGTAGTCCTTTTTAAAGCGATTTCAATAATATCAAAAGAATAACCAAAATCAATAAACCATTTTTCTAAGTAAGCATATTCATATTGTGATAATTGTCTAGATAGACCTAATTTTTTAGAAACTAGACTAGCTAATTTATTTAATTTTTCTTGTTTTTCATAGTATTGGTCTAAGTCATTAAAAGTTTGAATTTTATTTTTAGCCCAAGCATCAGCAACAGCTTGAACATAGTTTTTATGAAGAGCAGATTTATTAAAACAATAATCAAATAATGAAATCATTACTTCATCTTCAAAATTATATTTTTGGAACCAAAGTTCAATATCTGGATACCAAGTAGTTGGCATAAGACCAGAAAAGTATCGGTTATTGATATATTCAATAGTTTTTGCTTTCTTTTGGCTTTCAGCAGATTTTTGAATTTGGTCTGCAGATAGAGCAACTTTAGGTTTATATAATTCATGTAATTCTTTTTCTTGTAAATTAGTAATAACATAGCCAGTATTTTTTCTAATAAGAACACCTTGGTCCTCCCAGTACTTCATGCCATCTTGAATTACTTTTAAAGGAAGACCTAATTTTTTACTTAAGTCATTTACTTTTATGTCTTTATCATATTTGGATAGAAACAAAATATATAAATAAATTTTAATATAATCACCATTTGCTTCTGGTAAATATTCTGTGAAGAAAATATCAGGTAATGTAGTGTTTGAAAAAATAGGTAAAGTTTCATTTTGTTCCAATTTCATAGGAATTCCTCCAATTAGTATCTTTTGTCAAATTATATCATTTCTTTGAAGATTTTACAATAAACTAGAGAAGAAAACTATGAATATAGATAAAGGAAAAAAGAATAAAATTTTAGATTATAAAGTAAGAAAGAAATTAAAGAAAGATAATTATAAAAATAAAATGAAAAAATGAAATTAAAAAAGTAAGATATAAAAAATAAAAAAGCAAAGAGGAAAAATAAAATTATAAAATAGAAATTAATAAAAATTGGACATGAAATAAAAATGACAGAAAGACAAGA
>CANDRW010000027.1 GCA_947388675.1 uncultured Clostridium sp.
TTCTTGCGTACAATCAATTTTTATTGCTATGTGGAATTTACTTTTTTAATTAACCGTAATTTTTACCATTTTATTCATTTGCGAACTTTATTATTTTATGCATCTTCATTCTATATTATTACTGAATATCTACTAATATAACATCTTCTCCTATGCATTTAATATTTTCCCATTGTATCACAATATCATTACTAGAAGATAGCATACTCAAAAATCGATTACTTCCTGGCACTATAATAGATGTCGTGGTCACAAGATTGATAGTTTTTTTCTTTTATAGAACATTCATTGTGATGGCTGTTACATAAATGATACTTTTCGTTTTCTATTATATATTCTTGTTTTGCTTGCTTATTTAAGTTTCCTTCTAATATAACAGTCTCCCCTATTTTTAAATAGATTTCTAATTTAATATGCTTTCTATTTCCTTCTATTTTAGATACATAGATTTTTTCTACTAATAACTTGATTAAATCTTCTATGTTTTTTTCTATTTCAATTTCTTTTTCTAAAGTTTTTTTGATTTGTTTCATCTTATCTTCTAATGTAGATATGTTTTCTTTTTCTTCTTTTAATTTTTGTAGTTTGGCTTGCTGCCCCACAATTTCTTTATTTAATTCTTCATTCCTTTTATAAAATTCCTCATCAGATACAAGTCCTTTAATGGTAAGTTCTAATAGTTTATCTTTTTTTGTTTGAATACCTTTTACATTTTCTTCTATTTTCAATATATCAGTTTCACAATCTTTGTTTAAATTAAATTTTTCATATTTATTTAATAAGTCTTCTATAATCTCTTCTTTATTAGATAGAAACTTACTTAAAACTGTTTTTAGTATTTCTACTAATTCTGCTTCTTGCAAAATAGGACTCTCACATTCCTTTAGTCCATGTGTTATGTATTTGCTACATGCCCATGCTGGATTCCCGCTTCTCTTCTTTCCTGCTATTCTATTAAATCCTGGCATATGTTCTTCTATTTGATGTTCTTTGCAAAATATTAAACCACTAAACACATATCTATTTTTAAACACTTCTTTGTTTTCTACTTTATTTAATATGCTTGCTGATTTTTTGTCTAATATTCTATTGCATTTTTCCCATAGTTCTTCTGATACAATGGCTGGTATGTTTTCTTTGCACTCAAATACTTGCCACTCTTCTTTTGGCATTTTTTGCGCTTTATGTAATTTGTAGTCTACTACCTTTACAGTTCCAGTTCTATAGTAGCCTTTATATTTTGGATTTCTTATCATCCTTCTTAAACTTTGTGATGAGATGGGTGTTCCATTTTTTCCTGTATAGCCTTTTTGTTTAAAGTATTCTGAAATTTTATAAAATCCCATTTCACCTTTTGCATATAATTCGAATAATTCTCTTATCATTTGAGCTTCATCTTCTTGTATGACTAACTTCGTTTTGTCTTTTCGATAGCCGAATATGTTGTTATTTCCTAGTACTCTTTTCTTTTCTACAGATCTGCTAAAACCAAATTTTACTCTTTCTGATAGCTTTCTTACTTCATCTTGTGCCACACTTGCCATAATCGTTAGTCTTAGTTCTGAATCTGGCATAATGGTATTGATATTATCTGATTGAAAATACACTCCCACACCATTTTCTAATAATTTTTGGGTATAAGAGATACTGTCTAGTGTATTTCTTGCAAAACGTGTTACCTCTTTTGTTAGTATTAAGTCAAACTTTCCTTTTTTACTATCTGTTATCATTCTTTTAAAGGAATCTCTTTTATTTACACTTGTACCACTTATACCCTCATCTACATATCCTTCTACATAAGTCCAGTTAGAAACTTGTTTTATATGATTCTCAAAATAAAATACCTGATTGCTTAATGAATTTAACTGTTCATCTTTTTCACTTGATACTCTTGCATAGTATGTTACTTTTAACGGTAAGTCATAGATGCTTTTACCACTGTTTATTTCTTTTCTCATATTATATAAATCCATTATTTTTCGCTCCTTTCGTTTTATCTATTATCTATTTTATATTTCTATTTATTGTTATTTCAATTTCAAAAAAAATTTATTTTTGCTTTTCTATCTCCTTATTAATTTCCTTTAATAATTCATCTTGCACTTCTTCATAAATTTCTCTTTCTATTACATTATTTTGAAACAGCTTTTGGTTTAGTATTAATTCAATCTCTAACTTGACTTGTTTATTAGATACAATTTGTTTTTTTTGCACTTGCTGTCACCTCTTGATTTAATAAATATTCAAAGTTAGATTAATCTATTCTATAAAATCATATATATCACCACCTCCTTTACATTTCTGAAGCTTTACTAGAACTCAAAAAAATAACAAGTTTTCTTTCTAACTTGTTATTTTTATTACTTACTATTTACTTTAGGACACAATACACCCTTTGGCATGTTTTTCACTAGTGCAACTTAAGTGTAATGTACTTACACTATTTTGCTCCTTTTACCTTTGCTTACATTACAAAGTACTTACTAAACTCTTTGTTTTTGCAAAGTCAATACTGATAAAATCAGTTTTACCCATTCTTCATGGTTCTAACTATATATTTAATAATATATGGCTGGCTATTTCTTAATACTTTTATATTATACACCATTCTTTTTAGAAATGGAATATATACGACTATATTTTTTCTTTTTCCTGTAACTGTGGTATTTCAGTTGTATTAATGTAGCCACTTTCTTAATTTAATACTTAAATCACTTTATTTTTCTACTACTCTTCAATTAAAACTATAATCTTATCATTTTCTCTTAGTTTTTAAATACATTAATGCCATATAATCTCTGTTTTCTTAACTCGTTTCTTCTTCTTTCTTCCATTTGTATTCTAACAATCTTTTCTTTTTGCTCTGGTGTAGATAAGTAATCTCTAAACAAGTTAAATAGTATGGCTTTTGTTTCTGGTAGCATTTTCTGCTTTCTCAATTCAATATCATCTTCTAAACTATAAGAATATTGTGCATTTCTATTTTGAAATATTGCATCTATTACTTTAGTAGGAATTTTATTGTATTCTGTTTCTTCTAAATGCTCTAAAATTTCATATACTTCTGTAAAACTATTTCTATAATTATTCACTTTTTTCATTTTCTCCTTCTCGTTGTATAAACCTATCTAAAACAGCTTGTGCTTCATCACACTTTTCTACTGGTGCATCAAATGATGCTTTTCCTATATCTTTTCCTATAATCTTTCCTAGCAAGCCTAGTTGCCTTGATTCTTCTTTTTCTTGTTCCGTTATTCTAAATTTTTGTACTCCTGTGTAAGCTTGTCTTAATGAAGTTACATTTCTTCCATATGCAAAATTTCTATCTAATCCATTTTCTTCTATTATTTTTCCTATATCTATTCCTTCTTGTTCTATTTCTCCTAATAATATTGGTACATATTTTCCATTCTGTCTTCTTTTTAGTTTTATTCTATTTAAGTCTACTCCATTTGCTTTTAATACTCTGGCTACTTCTAATGTTTGTGCAACTATGCTTTTTGTTTCCTTTGGTATTATGCCTAACTGCTTTGCTTCTTCTTTTTCTCCTTCTGTGATTTTAGTTTTACCTGTTCCTTTATATGCGCATTTTATTTTAAGAGCATTTGCCCCATATCTGAATTTTCCATCTAAACCGTTTTCTACTATTATTTTTTCAATATCTATTCCTTCTTGTTCTATTTCTCCTAATAATATTGGCACAGATTTTCCATTCTGCGTTCTTGTCAATTGTACTTTGCTTAAATCCAATCCATTTGCTTTTAGTATCCTTGCTATTTCTAGTGTTTGCACAACCATATTTTTTGTTTTTTCTGATATTAGTCCTAATTTTCTTACTTCTTCCTTTTCTTCTTCTGTTATTGCACAAGTACCATAGCCTCTATAAGAGCTTGTTAATTTTTTAACATTTTTACCATACTCATACTTTGCATCCAGTCCATTTTCTGTTATTATTTTTTGAATATCTATTCCATCTTGTTTTATATCTCCTAATAATATTGGAACTTGTTTTCCTCTTTGCCCCTTTGTCATCTTTATTCTACTTAAATCCACCCCATTGGCTTTTAGTATTCTTAATATTTCTAGTGCTTGTGCAACCCATCCACATTTTTCTTTAATTAGTCCTAGTCGCCTTGACTCTTCTTTTTCTTCATCTGTTATTTTAGCACGGCTTGTTCCTCTGTATGCACATCTTATTTGACTAACATTTTCTCCATATCTAAATTCTCCATCTAAGTCATTTTCTTCTATTATTTTTCCAACGTCTATTTCATCTTGCTTTATTTCTTTTAATCGTAAATTTACAACTTTTCCATTTCTAAATTCTGTTAATTGTAACCTACTTAAATCCACTCCATTTGCTTTTAATATTCTTGCTATCTCTAATGTTTGTGCAAACCTCCCTCTTTCTTTTGTAATTAGTCCTAGTTTTCTTGCTTCTTTTCTTTCTTCTTCTGTTATTTTGTAACTACCATATCCTTTATCTGCTTGTCTTAGTCCATGAATTCTCGCACCATATTTAAAATCTCCATCTAATCCATTTTCTTCTATTATTTTTCCAATGTCTATTCCTTCTTGTTCTATTTCCTTTAATAATATTGGTATATGCTTTCCATCTTGTTTTTTTGTTAATTGTATCTTTTTTAAATCCACTCCATTATCATTCAGTATTCTTGCTACTTCTAGTGTTTGACTTATCGATGTTCTGTTTAAATATCCTTCTATTGAATTTTCTATTTCTTCAAATGCTCTAATAAAATCTTCTTGTTCTTCAATAATTCTAAATTGCTCTAATACTTTAGTATCATATCTTTTATCTCCTCTTGCCTCTGCTTCTCTTATTATTCTTTGTAGCTCTAATCGAAACTCTTTAAAATAATGAATATTACCTACTAAGTCTAATACCATTGGAAAATCTTCTCTATCTTTTGATAGTATTCTTCCTAATTGTTGAATGAATAAGATATATGACCTTGTCGGTCTCATCATTATCTCACCTGTTATGTCTTCATCATGAATTCCTTCATTTAGCATGTTTTTAGAAAATAGTATTCTTAAATCTTTTCCCTTACTTTTTTCAAATACTCTTAATGCCATAGCATTTTCTGCATCTTTTTTACTTGATTCCACCACTAAGAAAGTTTGATTTTCATTTATCTCATCGAACCAACCTTCTTCTTTTGCTTTTTTTATAATGCCATTCAAGTCATCTCCTGGGTTACAGAATGCCAAATACTTTCCATTCTTTTCAAGGTGCTTACTTAATATATCTTTTAGCCCTTCTGCATTTTCTAACTGTTTTTTTGCCTTTCTTAATTTCTTCTCTAATTTTTGCCTTACCTTTTCGTCCTCTATTTGTTCTAATTTCGATTCTATATTTTTTATATCTTCTTCAAATATATATCTTGATGTTATATATATTGGTAGTTTTAAAATTCCTCTTGCTACTGCATCTGATAATTTCAATTCATAAGCTACTTTGCCACATCTTTTTTCTATCATATTTTGTCCATCTGTTCTAAGTGGTGTAGCTGTCATTCCTAATATTCCGTGCCTCTTTATTATCTTCTAACAAATAATCTACTGCTTTTCCCCATTCCTTTGCTCCGCTTCTGTGTACTTCGTCTAATATAATTAAATCTGAATGATATTCCCTCATGTCCTCTTTATGTCTTTGATATCTTTTACTTAGTCCATCATAAGTAACAAACTTTATCTTTGCTAATATTGCCTTTGCTTCTTCTTTATCATATATCTTATGAATTAACTTCCTTACTCTTGCATTGATTGTTGGTGAGGGAGACACATATAAAATTTGCTTTTTATCTAAATTATCTTCTATTAATTTTAATGCTAAATATGTTTTTCCTGTTCCTGTAGGTAATATAATTCCTGCTTTTCTAGTCTCTGAAATTGATTTTTGTATCGCTTCATATGCTTCTGTTTGATATCTGCTATCTAATTCTACTTTCATTATTGTTCCCTTCATAATATATTTAAAATTCTTATATAATTTATTCTTATTCAATTTTACATAATTATTATAGCACGTATCTGCGTAACAGTAAACCTTTTTACTTATAAAGTTATATTCTAATCTAATTCATATACTGGCATCACATCATTTTTTACCTTTTCTATTATCTCATCTATCTCAATAATATTAGTAGGTCTATTCAATATTTTACTAATTCTCTTTTTATTTTCCTTTAAAGTTAATATATCTAACTTATTATCTTTTTCCTTGTTATTTTTATAAGCAATATTTAATTTGTGTAACTTTGCTGTGTCTATAAAGGGCATAGATATAATATATTGCTTTTCATCTATTACATAATCTGCCTTCTCCCAATTAGATAGCAATACTTCTTTTCCTTTGTATATTTCTTGTATCACATCATAAATATCTATATCATTCAATATTCTCATTATCTTTAAGTTTTCTTCTGTTGGATTGATTATTGTTATTTCTTTATCACCTATCATAAAATATTCATTTCTTTTGTTTATTAAGTTAAAGTTTTCCAAAAATATCATTACATTCTTATATGTAAACATTCTTTCAATATCTGTTACTACTTGTTTGGCATATAGTGGATTATTTTTGTTTGAAATATAATAAGTAATGTATTTTCTATTCATATACTTTAGCTCCCCAATATATTTTCTACCAAAATTTGTATAGACTTCGCTCTCTTTTAACTCCCAACTTGGTATAAATTCTATTTCATCTTCTAATGCTAAAGTAGCAATTTTTATAATTTCCTTTATTCTTTCTTGATAGTCTTTGTTTCTGCACAAGTTATAATTTTTAACTCCTAATTGTTTTAATAGCTTTCTTCCTTCTATGTCAGTTTTTATATACCTTTTTTCTCTTTTTATATACTTTGCTTTTTCTAATACCTTTAACCTTTTCAAGTAATAATCTTTTGACTTATATATTTTCTTGCAGTCTATTGCTTTTATTGGTTTATATCTTCCTAAAAAATATATTAGCTTTATATCTCTTTCAGTTAATCTTGCTTTCATTTTCTATCTCCTTTCTTACTTTCTACCATACACCTCTCTTACTCTATTTTATCTTTTGTTTGTATTGTACCTCTTAAACTCTATACAATGTTTTTGTTCTACTTCTTACACTTTCATGCTTTTCATTGTTGTCATTCTATCCGATTTTTTCAAGGTAAACATTTCACAAATCGGATACTTTTGGTGTATAAAATTTTGGTATTTTGTATCCGATTTTTGTAATTGCTTAGTGACTTTTTCACAATGAATATATATAATCAAAATAACATAAAAATAGAAGGTATTTTTCAAATTCACCTTCTATTACTATTCTCTATCCTTTATTTCTCATTTCCTCATTATATTTTTTACTTTTCTCGTAATCTCCAATATTGTCACTTTCTATATTTGCAATTTTTCTTAGTAACTTTATTATTTCTTCATTTTGTCTATTATCTTCTTCAAATTCTATTTTGGAATTTTTTATATTATAATCAAACATTCTAAAAACGACCATTCCAAATATCATAAACCTAATAATTATATATACTATTAGTGAAAACATTATAATTGTAAATATCTCAACTTTTCTGATATTATACACAAGTAATATCATGGCTAATAATATTATAGATAGGTATACTATTTCTTTCGCTATTTTACAAAATTTTTCTTCTAATTCCTCTTCACAAATTTTTATTGTTGCTTTCGAATATCCTATACCAAATACTGAAATTATAGTTATAACAAACCCTGATAATATAGATAAAATATTAATTAAAAAATCATTATTTTCCTCCGATAGTATACTATTTATAATATAATCTAAATATCCATTATATATATTATTTATTATTTCTATTTTAAATATATATTTATTTAAAAACATTGCAATATTCATGATTACAAATATTATAAATATATAATTAGTCCCATTTTCAATTATCCTATTTATTTGGCTTTTTATATTTTCCATAAATATCACCTATATTTTATTTAATTCTCGCGGTTCCTTAAAGATATATGGTATATCATTAAATTCAATACTATCTTCTATAAATTTTGTATAGCTATTTAACAAAGTTCCACTATAGCTTTCAAATGTTTCTATTACTGTATTCCCTAGAAACTCTGGAGCTGGATTTCTGTCTTGTACATCATCTAATACTCTTGTCCTTAATATTGTGTTAATGTTTTTTAAATCTATAGTTTCTATCTTTTCTTTATTATTTCTATATCTAACCTTTACGCTTTCAATGCAGTCTGAATCAATGTTTAGAGCTTTTAATAAATATAGTAAAGTTTCTTTTTTTATAGCAGCTTTTTTATTTTGCAATGCACCTAATTCTAATCGAATTATATTAGCTGAACAATTATCTGAAATTTCCTTTAGTCCACCAAATGTGTTTAATAAGCAATCATTTTTTATACTGATTCCATTTTTTATATATCTTTCTTGACTTTTAGAGAAGTTAAGACATATTTCAATATCTCTAACTTGATTTGAATTTGTCAATTCGTCTTCATTAAATGTGGTTATAACTTCTTCCATTCTGACTTCCCATATTTCGCCCTCACTTTGTGGTAAAAAGCTTGTAAAATAATGTTCAATTAGTTTCTTTTTTGCCCCATAAGTATTAAAATCCATTGCTATTGTCTTATATCTAGAGTTATATACCAAAGTTACCAATTCAACAACATCATCTTTTATTTCTCTATACTTTGGACTTTCTATTCCTCCTGTAAAAGGTTTATAATTCATTCTAAATTTTCCAAAAGGAATTATTCTCATATCTTTATGACTATCATTAAAAAACATAGGAAAAATAGCAACAACTTCATTTTCTATCTTTCTTACTTGATATTCCCATTTATTTTGACTAATTTCATCAATAAAATTAATAAAGTTAATATTAGTTAATTCGTTATTTCTATATATTCCTATATTATAAAAGTATATTGTTTTTCCCATTTATTAGTCCCCCTTGAAAGTATAATATCACATTTTGTCAAATTTTGGAAGGGGTATTTTTTGTCGAATATTGTCGTATCAATATACTTTTATTTTATCCATTTATCTTTCTTATTTCTTTTGCATTTCTATTAGATATTACTTTCTTTCCTGTTTCTTTTTCTAATTGTTTTTTGGCAATTTTAGCAATATTTCCACCTTTTATAACAGATTGTTCTGCTCCTTTAATTCCTTGTGCATTTGTACTTTTTGATATTTCTGTTGATGATGTCTCCGCTAACATATTCAAAACTAATTCCATATTAGTCATATTGTCACGTAAGTTTTCTTTTTTCAAACCTTTTAAGTTCTTATATTCTTTTATAGAATATCCACTCCAGACCTGAGTTAGCATATTCGTTAGTATTGCAAAATCTTTATTTTTGCTAACACCCACTCTTTTTAATTCGTCTGTAAATTCTTTTCTTACATCTATTGTTTTTAACCTTTGGTTTATCCATTCTTCCGAATATCCTTTTTTTCTATAAGTATCTAATGCTCTATTTATTGCAATTTCTGGATCATATGCTTCGTCAATTCTTTCTTTGCCAACTTGTGCAAGCCATAATTTAAAGGGCTCTGCTTTCTTTGATGGAATAGATTGTACTAATCTTAGAATTTGCTGTGTATTCATTACATCAGTGTTGTAGTATTTGCCATCAGTAGATTGCATTTTCAGTTGGTTAGTATTACTAACCAACTGACTACCTTCTTGATTTAACTTATTTTTAAGCCATTTCCAATAATTTCTAGACTTTTGATAATCATTATCAGTAAGGACACTAACTACATCTACTACTGAAAAATACCAACTCTCTTCTTCCTCATTCCATGCAACTCTAATGTTTTTATCTTCAAATAACTTTATACTATTATTCTCTTCCATTAGTACCTCTTTTCTACTCTCAAGTGTTCGGAATTTCCGAATAGTTAAATTTCTTTATTTTTCATATTTATATCATATTATAAGTATCTTTTCAATAGTATTTACGAATTTTTGTTTCTTTTCGTTTGAAAATTTATACTTTGTTGTTCCTCTCTTTCTCTATAATTCCACTTTACAAACCACATCATACCTATACTCTTCTTTTACCACATAGCCTGTCCTTTTTTGATTTTGTTTTGTAACATAGCTACCTTTTCTATGTTTTCTCTCAAATATAAAACTAATATAACCTTTATCTTTTAAGCATTTGTAACCATTATATCTATTCTCTTTCTTGCAACCATTATAGAAGTAATTGTTCCACTTTCTAAATCTGCACAAACGTCTTGCACAAATCCGAAGTCTTTTTCCATCTTTTATATTAATGACTTCCTTATGTTTAAAATCCATCCCTTTTTGCCCCATCATTTTCCTCCATATAATAGATTTCTTTTTTCATTATATGTAGAAAAGAAAAAAAGTTGCTATTAAACTTGCAACTTTCTCTTATATTATTTCCACTTGTCTTCATTTATGTATTTCGTTAGAGCCATAATAAATGCTGTTTCTGTTAAATCCCATCTAGATATTACATCATGTGTTAATAATTGTATCCCACCACCTTTATTATGCCTTTCATCATCTTTCATAAATATTTTATTCATTACTTGACTCAAGTCACTTTCTATGATGTCTTTTACTAATCTGTCTGGCACTGGAAATGATGGACTTGTACCATAACTTTCAAAATCATGATTATCTTCAATTAGTGCAATATTGGTAATCATCCATGTTCCTAATGCATTTTGTATTCCACTTTCTATTGATAGATACAAGTCTACTTGTACATTATTCTTTTGTGCATAATCTTTCAAGTTTTTTACTCTGTTTTTAGCACCTTTATATATTTCATCATTTACTGGTTGTTCACTTACATTTGATTCTACAGGTATTCCCTGAATTTCTATACTATCAAAATATTTTGATAATGCTCTTTTAGCTCCTTCTATTTTTCCCTGATTTTTAGTTGCTATTAGTACCTTCATATTTACTTATACACTCCTATTCTGCAGGCTGTTGTTACAAGATAATTCTTTTTTGCTGTTTCATATGTTTCTATATTATAAGTTTTTAACTCTATTTGTCTTTGTATTCTCCCTATATTTCTACAACTATTTTAAACTAGTTTATCGTTTTTAACAAGGATTTTTACAAAAAAAATCCAATACTCTCTACTCAAAAAATTTAAATATTTTTTATTTATCATTATTCTCATTTAACATTCTTATCATCTTATCAAAGTCACTCTCTAATTGTTTCATTTCTCTTGCCCTATATATCTTAAATTCTTCTTCCGCCTTTTTTATTGCTTCTTGATGAGATATCTTTCCATTATCTTCAAGTAGTTTTCTTTTATTTTGTACTATTTGATTGTCTAATTCAGTTATCCAATCATTCATCGTCATTTCCCTTTGTTCTAAAGCTTGCAATTCTGCAAAGTCTAAAAATTGAGATACTAAAAGATTTAGTCTTTGCAACTCTATTTCTGACAAATAGTTTTTAGCAATTTTCACATCATCAACTGTTATATAATCACCTTTAAAATTAGTCATTCCAACAAATGGCTTTTCGTTATCTACTCTTTTATATATCACTTCTGCTGCTGTATGTTCATGTACTGCATAGTGAAGTTTATTTTGTACTGTTGCAAAAAATTTCTTTGTTAAATCAGAACGTGGATCATAATCTATTGATGTTGCGTAAATATCTGTAACTTGTTGATAAAAGTTTCTTTCAGATGATCGAATATCTCTAATTCTTTGTAGTAATTCTCTAAAGTATCTATTCCCACCTTGTTTTAGCCTTTCATCATCCATTGTAAATCCTTTTTGTATATATTCGTGTAGTCGCTGTGTTGCCCATATTCTAAATCTTGTTGCAACTTGTGATTGTACTCTATATCCTAATGCTATTATCATGTCTAAATTATAATGGTCTATATTTCTTTTAACGTTTCTATTTCCTTCTTTTTGAACTAATAAGAATTTCTTATTAGTTGAGTCATTGTTTAATTCTTGCTCTTTATATATATTTCTTATATGCATAGAAATATTTTCTTGCGTAGTTTTATATATTTCAGCAATTTGATTCTGAGTTAACCATATATCTTCATCTACAAATCTTACAGTGACTTTTGTAATTCCATCTTCATCTTGATAAATTACTATATTATTTTCATTTTTAGGCATATGTTTCCTCCACTCTTAATAGCCATTTTATCTTTATCAGTATATCATAGTAATTACTATTTTTTCAAGGATTTTTTTACAAAAATTTGTTTTTTTCGTTTTTAACACCTTCCCGACATTAGCAAAGTGTTTTAATATTTTACAATTAATTGTCCCACTTTCTAAATCTGCACAAACATCTTGCACGTAACCCAGCCTTTTTCCATCTTTTATATTAATAACTTCTTTATGCTTAAAGTCCATCCCTTTTTGCCCCATCATTTTTCTCCATATAATAGATTTCTTTTTCACTATATGTAGAAAAGAAAAAAAGTTGCTACCATTTCGCAACTTTTTATTTTCAATTACTATTAAAATCTTTCTTCATCTAATGCTGTCTGTTTTCCTCCTAATAATATTTCTGATGCTACCATTTCGGCTGTCATAGCAGAAATATTAATGGTTTGAAGATTTTTTAGAGCTTCTTCTGTTGTCATTTTTCCCATACGAGTACTTTGTAATATTTTTTGCAAGTTATTAGCTCCAGTCTTTAATGCACCGCTATATCTACCACTAGATTGTTGTAACATAAAATTATATAGTTCCTTAGTTGCCTCTTCATCAGTAGCTTCATACTTTTCTACCAATTTATATGCCTTTGTTACTTGCTTATATAAATTCTGTGCATCATTTCTTATTTTTTCGGCTCTTTCAGCTGGCTGCAGCATCTTTTTTCACCCCTTCTTTTATCAATACATTTCCTATTATATCATAATTTACACAATATTGCAAATCGTTTTTATTCGCTCATCTTATAAACTTTTTTGTAGGGACTTCACTTTTGATATTAACCATACATTATTTTATTAACTAAAGTCTTTTTTCCTCTTTTATATTAATGACTTTTTGTGCTTAAAATCTTTTTCTTTTGGTTCCATTGTTTTCTATATAGCTTTTTATACTAACAATATGCCACCATTAACATTCAGATTTTCTCCATTAATATAATCAGCCTGTTCACTTAGTAAAAATAGTACTGCATTTACAGTATCTTCGATTGTTCCTAATCTACCACTTGGATTTTTTTCTGCTGTTTTCTTTATCTCATCTTCTGTATAACTTTTTCTCACAAGTGGCGTCATTGTCATTGATGGACTTACAGTATTAGTTTTTATATTATACTTTTTTGTTAATTCTAGTGCGCAACACTTAGTTAGCATAATGGTTGCGGCTTCGCTTGTACAGTAGGCTACTGAGTCTTCCATTGGTTTTGTTCCTAATCTTGATGCAATATTAACGATTCTAGGCATCTTAGACTTTTTAAGTAGTGGAATAGCATATTTCACGCACATCCACCTCGCAACAACATTAACATTCAACTCTCTTCTATACTCTTCTGCTGTCAAATCTTCTATTGAAAAAATCTTATCATAAACAGCATTGTTCACTATTCCATCTAGTTTACCAAACTTTTCTTCTATTCTTTGATACATATCTATTACAGCTTTTTCACTTGATATATCTGCTTTTATAAATAATACATTATCCTTGTAATCTTTTAATAGTTCGTTTGTCTCTTTTGCACTTTCTTCATTATGTGCATAATTGACAATAACCTTTGCTTCTTTTTCTAATAATGCTTTTGCAATTCCCTGACCTATCCCAGATGTTGAACCTGTTATTAAAAATACTCTATCTTTAAACTCCATTCTAGTTTCCTCTTTTCTCTTAATATTCTTTTAAGGCATACCTAAGCAATTTATCCCCATCATATTCAAATTTCACTGTAAAGAAGTTCTTGTCTTTCTGCATTTTTTCTATGAATATTTTATCACCTTCCCATGTGTTTAGTTTTGTAACTTCATCTTTATTAACCCATTGCAAATCTCCCTCATTACATTCTATGATATTTCCTTCAAAATCATCTGAAGTAAAAACATACATATATTCCGTTTCCCACTTAGTTGATATATAAGTTACAATACATCTTAATCGGTAAGATTTCAAATGTAAACCAGTTTCTTCTTTTACTTCTCTTATAATACACTCTTCTGGACTTTCATTTTGTTCAAATTTTCCACCTATTCCTATCCATTTATCCTTATTAATATCATTTTTCTTTTTTGTTCTATGTAGCATAAGATATTGATTATCTTTTTCTATATAGCATAATGTTGAAAGTATCATCTTCTATCCTTCTTTCTTTAATTACTTTAATTTATATCATATTACTAATAGGCTTGCAATAAATTTTGCATCTAAAAAGAGCATATTTTTCATATGCCCCTTATTTATAAATCCTTCTAATATGTCCAATTGCTAATCTTTCTAATCTAGATACTTGCGCTTGTGAAATCCCAATTTCTTCTGCTACCTCAACTTGTGTTCTTCCCTCAAAAAACCTTTTGTTAATTATCATCTTCTCTTTATCATTTAATCGCTTCATTGCCTCTTCAATTGTCAAATTTTGTGTCCAAAGCTCATCTGTATTTTTCTTATCTCCTATTTGGTCCATTAAATAGATATTCTCTGTACTCTCACTATAAGCTGGTTCTTGCAAAGAGACTGGTTCTTGAATAGCATCTAAACTAATAATGACATCTTCTTTTGTCACTCCTAATTCTTCTGCTATTTCCATGACTGTTGCTTCTCTTTGTTGTTCATTGTAAATTCTTTCTTTAACGCCTAATGCCTTATATGCCAAATCTCTAATAGACCTGCTAACACGAATCACATTATTATCTCTTAAGTATCTCCTAATTTCTCCAATAATCATTGGTACTGCATACGTAGAAAATTGAACATTTTGAGAAAGGTCAAAATTGTCAATTGCTTTAATAAGACCTATACACCCTACTTGAAATAAGTCATCTGCATTTTCTCCTCTTCCACCAAAACGTCTAATAATACTAAGTACTAATCTTAAGTTTCCATTAATGAACTCTTGTCTTGCCTCTTCATCTCCTTGTTTAATCTTTGTCATCAGTGCCACTTTTTCTTCTGGTGTTAATAATGGTAGCTTTGCCGTATTAACACCAGAAATTTCTACTTTGTTCATTATAAGAAAAACTCCTTTTAAAATAATTTGTTATTCTCATTATTTCCAAAAGGAGTTTTTACTATTCGATTATCGTATGACATTTTTCGCGTTTTATCCCGTTTTGCTCATAATCTCTTTTTTCATCTTGCTAATAATTTTCTTTTCTAAGCGTGATATATAACTTTGTGAAATACCGTAGCATATCTGCTACTTCTTTTTGTGTCTTTTCTGTACCGACTAATAAATCCAAAACGAAGTTCCATAATGTTTCTTTCTCGATTGTTTAATTTTCCAATAGAGTCACGAAGTAAGCTTCTATCCACTTCATCTTCAATTCTTCTAGAAGTTACGTCTGGGTCTGTTCCTAATATGTCTGATAATAGTAGTTCATTACCATCTCCATCTTGATTTAATGGTTCATCAATGGAAATTTCCCCTTTAATACGATTACTTCTTCTTAGAAACATAAGAATTTCATTCTCAATACATCTAGAAGCATAAGTCGCTAACTTGATTTTCTTGTCTGTATTAAAGGTATTAATTGCTTTCATTAACCCTATTGTTCCAATCGAAATTAAATCCTCAATTCCTACCCCTGTATTTTCAAACTTTTTAGCAATGTAGACAACTAGCCTTAAATTTCTTTCTACTAAAGTTTGCCTAACATTCTCATCTCCACTTGCTAACTTTTCTAAAACTTCTGCCTCCTCTTCACTACTCAAAGGTGGTGGAAGAGTTTGGCTACCTCCTATATAGTAAATAGGAAGATTTTCTATTTCTTCATTTCCAATATATCGAACATATAATGTACTAATACTATTTTTTAAAATTTGTAATAAATTCATTGTTTGTACTCCTTTCCTCTAGTAAGTCTAAGCCGATTAAAGCAGTATATCTTTTATCCTTGCTAAGTAATTGATTAAAAATTCCAACAATCACATCTTTTCTTATTATCGTTCCTTCTTCTTTTTCAATTGCTACTTGATCGGCTTTGAAGCCTAACATAAGTCCGTTTTGTTTTCCAACAGAAGAAAATGGAATCATACGAAATCTTGTAATTAGTTCTTTTTCTTCTATTTGGCTTAAAAAATCTTGCTCACCTCCTATCCATTCTTCTATATAATCTAATAATTTAGATGGTAATAGCGAATATAGTTGTTCTTTTTCCACTACAATAACTGGCATACCAGAAATGGGGTCTTTTAATAAATTGCCTGTATCTAACATTGCTTTAATAGTCATTTCTTTTTCTTGTAGCTTAATTGCTATTGGATAAATCATATCTTTTTTTCTTAATTTTGTTTTTACTATTTTAAAGGCAATATAAGTAATGATAAAACCAACTATCCCCCCTAATATTGCAACCTTTATTGGATATGTTCCTACATATACTCCATTTCTCATTAAGATATCTTGAGGTCTTATGAAGTATAGTAAAGCAAAGGCACACCCGCCAAACACAAATGATGTCAAATAGAAAATGACTAATTGTTTCCCCAATAGTTTGATGCCTTTTGCTTTGAAGGCTATATATACCATTAAAATAGATAAGACAATTTTCATTGCTAAGTTTGAATAGATAGGAAGAATTTCTAAGTAAGCAACTACAGCATAAATACCACCTAGTAAACTAGAAGCAATTAGTCTTAACTGTTTCATTTTTATTTTCATTAAGTATCCTGTTGCAAACAAAATGATATAATTCATACACAAGTTTTCCAGCAAGACAACATCTAAGTAAACTGTCATTTCATTTTTCCTTATATTCTATCTTACTTTTCTCATTTCTTATATATGATAGAAAGCGTAAACACGCGTAGTGATCAACCGAAGCGTCAGCGTAGGGCGATTGGAGCACTCTCTTATATCTGTACCAAAAGTAAAGCTTTTGTGTACATAAGAGAAGTGCGACCAACAAATGGTAAGCATTATCATATATAAGAAATGAGAAATTATAAATAGTATACTCGTTTAAAACTGAAAAGTCTGTCACATTATGGACGAGAAGAAAAAAATCTATCTACATATTGCGATAAAAAGCACAAACTTTTTTCAAAGTTCGTGCTTTTTTCTATTACAATTTGAACATTATCTATTTTCGCAGTTTGAAAGGTACCAAGTTGACTTACTTCTTTGCACTTTCTAACCGCCTTGGGCATTTGAAAACCAGAAAATAAATAATGTTCAAATTCTTATTTAATTCCTTGTTTCTTTCTTAAGAAAGATGGTATATCTAAGTTATCTGATGAGTTATTATCTGTTGTTGTTGGAATAGAATTTAATTTCTTATCCCAAGCTTTATCAATGATATCTCCTACTGGAATAGTACCAGATAGTGGACCAATTTCTTTGTCAAATCCTGTTGCAATAACAGTAATAACTAAGTCTTCATCTAGGCTTTCATCAATCACTGCACCAAAGATGATATTTGCTTCTGGGTCTACACTGCGTTGAATTAATTCAGCTGCTGTGTTTACTTCATGTAATCCTAAGTTAGAACCACCTGTGATATTAATGATAACACCTCTTGCGCCTTCTACTGAGCTTTCTAGTAATGGACTTTGAATAGCTTGTTTTGCTGCATCTTCTGCTCTATTTTCTCCTGATGCTCTACCAATTCCCATATGTGCCATTCCTGTGTTTAGCATAATAGTCTTAACATCTGCAAAGTCTAAGTTTACAAGTCCTGGTATTGCAATTAAATCTGAAATACCTTGTACACCTTGTCTTAAAACATCATCTGCCATCTTGAAAGCTTCTACTATTGATGTTTTACGGTCAATTACTTGTAGCAATTTGTCGTTTGGAATCACAATTAATGTATCTACTTTTCCTTTTAAACTTTCAATTCCACGTTCTGCTTGTGATAATCTTTTCTTTCCTTCAAAGGTAAATGGTTTTGTAACAACTCCTATTGTTAAGATTCCCATTTCTTTTGCAGCAGCTGCTACAATTGGTGCTGCTCCTGTTCCTGTTCCTCCGCCCATTCCTGCTGTAACAAATACCATATCTGCTCCACGTAGTACTTCTGTAATTTCTGCCTTACTTTCTTCTGCGGCTTGCGCTCCAATATCTGGGTTTGCTCCAGCTCCTAAACCTCTTGTGATTTTCTCACCAATTTGGATTTTAGTTGCTGCTTTTGAAAGCACTAAAGCTTGTCTATCAGTATTCACTGCTATAAATTCTACATTTTTAATTCCTGATTCAACCATTCTATTTACAGCATTGTTTCCTGCTCCACCTACACCGATTACTTTGATAGTTGCTGTTCCATCTATCATTGGCATTGTGTTTTCATCCATATTATTTTCCATCATCATAAAGTTTTCTTCCTCCCATTTCTTTTACGGTATTTGTTTTCTTTTTTATCTGAACGTGAAATTTAGCTTTGCTAAATTCCTCATACTTAAATTCCTTATGTATAACGTATCTACATTAGTTAAAGCTTCCTAGAACTTAAGCAAAATTAATATCTTGTTTATGAATAGAAAAATTCCTTCACTCTTTCTAGTAGAGTTTTTAAAAATCCTTCTTCTGAATCGTTATCAATACTACTTCCTACAGTTTTCGCAAATGGTCTTGAAGCTACATATCTTACCAAGCTGTATGCTGTTCTGTATTCTGGTCTTACTACACTAATCAATCTTCCTGTTGCAATTTTAACTGGAATATTTAGAATGATTTTTCCTGCTACATCGCTTTTATTAATGTTAGTAATTCCCTGTCCTGTTAGTATGACATTATTAATTCTTGGCTTAATTCCTTGTGTTGAAATATCTCTATTGACTAAAGAAAAGATTTCTTCAATTCTAGCTTCCATAACGGCTATCAACTCTGAACTTTTAATAACTCTTTTTCCCTCATCTTCTTTATATGTAGTAAGTAAAATTTCATTATCATTATCAATAAGAGATTTCAGTGCTAGTCCATATTGTTTTTTTAATTTGTCTGCTTCTTCCTCAGAAATATTTAATACTAATGCAATATCCTTAGTGATGTTATCTCCTCCTAACGCAATTGTGTTAGTATAAACAAAATTAGAACCTTCAAACACTCCTATATCTGTATTTCCTGCTCCAATATCTAATAGCATAATATTATCATTTAATTCATTGATATCTAAGGCTAAACTTCTTTCAGCTAAAGTGACTGGAACTAGTCCATCAATATCTAAATTTGCTTTTCTAAAAATTGAAGCAAGTTGTCTCATATAATCTTTATCTGCTAAAATAACTTGTGCCTTTAGTGTAAAACTTCCACTTAAATTACCAATTGGATCTGATACTTTTTTTCCATTTTCAAGGACAAATTGATTTTCAACAATATCAATAATTTGCTTTCCGTCTGGAACATCAATATCTTTTGCTTGCATAATTGTGGAAACCACATCTTTAGCAGAAATTCCTGCAAATTTATCTTTCGCTTCTTTTGAAATACTGTTTTGTACAATAGTAATATATTTTCCTGGGATAGTACAATATGCTGAATTAATTTTTAAATTAGCATCTGTTTCCGCTTCCTTAATTAATTTGTTGATGCAGGAAGCAATTTCATTTTCATTAACAATTTTTCCTTTTTGGATACCTTTACATCTGTGACTAGCTGTACAAATGACTTCAATTTGATTAAAATTATTAACCTCGCCTATTACTAAGCTAATTTTTGAGGTTCCAATGTCAATTCCTACAATTATATCTCCAACTGCCAAAACTTGTTCCTCCATCCTCACTTTCTTAAAATTGTTTGTCATTTGTTCTTCTTTTAGTGTAAAGAATATTACATTTTATAAAAAAAGTCAATAGTCTTTGTAATAATTTTGTAATATTTTCGTAACATGTCTGACATATTGTTTTTTCTTGTCATTTCTAGGTTTCCGTAATATCTTTCAAGTATATAAAATGACAAAAATTGTCCTTTATTGTTCCACTTTTTCTCCCACTTCTTTTTTCTTATGTGTAGTCCATTTTTGTAAATAATATCTCCTAATAATTGCCAAATTGTTGAACATTCTTCCTACAAATACCACAATAGCTGCTAAATAAATATCTACATTTAATTTTTGGCCTAAGTATGTAAGTAGCATAGATAAAATGGCATTCCCAAAAAAACCTGATACAAATATTTTTAAATCGAATTGCTTATTTAAAGTTGATGCAATTCCTCCAAATACTGAATCTAATGCTGCGATAATAGCAATCGCTAAATATCCTGAATAAGTATATGGTACCATTGGTGCATAAATCCCAATAATTGCCCCTAAAATACATCCTACTACAATTGCAATAAATATCATAATTACTTTTCTACCTCCTCCATATATTTGACTTTTAAGTCTCCATTATATTTTAAAATTTTAATATTGTTTCCCTTTTCTAGCTTTATATCCATTCCACTTGCTGTATATCTATCAATAAATCCACTATCTTTTAAACTTAAGGTACTAGATAAATAGGTTTGATTTCCAATTGCCTTAATCACATAAGGCGATGCTATCCTTTGTCCACTTGCTTGCATTCTGCTATCTACTTGTACAATTTCTGTTGTTGTTAGAATACGTGCATCATTGATTGAAATTGCTTCTGCTCCTGCATAGCGTAATTCATTAACTAATTCTAATAAGTGGAAATAAGTAACCGTGCAATCTGATGTATTGGTTAATGTGATAACAATTCCTTCTCCTACTACATCCGTCTTTCCTAGTAGCATATTAGATTCTGCTAAGTCTTTATCTACTAATTCAGATGCTTCTCCATTTTTTTCTATTGTTTCTTGATATTCTTGTACAGATTTTCGGTTAGCTTCTAATTGTTCTTGTGTAGCTTCATATTTTCCTTTCCATTCTGAAATGGCAGTTCTAAGATCCGCTTCTCTCATATTTTCAATAGCTGTAATATCTGTTTCTTCTATTGTTTTAAATTGCATGAACATGACTGCGAAAAATACCACACATACCAAACCAATAATAACAGTCATAACAATTTGATTTTTCTCTTCCTTCTTCAAAGTGCTTTTCACCTCTATTTCATAATTTTCTAAGCTCTAGGAATTGCATTTATGCAATGACGTAGAGATTAGTTATAGTGAATGCTACAAATACTTAAAGCTTTGCTTTTAGTATTTGTTAATTTCGCTGCCTAACATATTTATAGCTAATAATTCCATTGTATTTTTCTACTGTGATATCATCTACTGTTTTTACATTCACAATTACACCCTCGTCTTCTAAAAGATTTAAGTATCCACCTGCCATTGTCATAGACCCTAATAGCAATCCTTGTGAACCTATTGCTTTAATAACAAATGGAGAGCTGATTTTTTCGCCATTAACTTTGATAACATTCCCTTCACAAGTAATAGCTGTTGTTGTGATAACTCTTTGCCCATTAATGGAAATGGCTTCCGCTCCTGCATTGTTTAATGCATTTACTACTTCAAGTAAGTCGTTATAATGAACTAACACACTACTTGGATTAATAAGTCCTACTCCCACTGCATTATTATCTGCTACAGTAATTTCTAGACCAGCTCCTTTTACTTCTACTGTTCCTAACAGCATATTATTTTCTTTGATTTGCTCTTGTTTTGCATTTGCTGTAGTATTGTTCTGAGTTGCTTGCTCTCTTACTTGTGTTAATTGCTTTTCTGAATCTAATAATTCTTGGTAAGCATTGTCATATCTTTCTTTCCATCTTAGCACTTCATCTCTTAAGCCATCATCAATGAAAGATTGAACAGCCGTGGAATTGCTATTTGTTACAGTCTTTATTTGAACTGCTATACACATCGTTAAAATAAAGCACATAATTCCAAGAGTAATTGCAATTTGCTTTTTCTTCATTCTTGTCCTTCGCTCTCCTTCCTGTTTAGACTTTTTCTCTGAAAACCGCACCCTTACTACTTAAATCCGTATTTACAAAAATGTCTCCTTCTTTTTTCTTTTCATTTTGTAGCACTTCTTTAACATATAGCATTTTTGTACTAAGATTTGAAGTATCTCCTACATGAACATTCTTCTTTTCAGATTTTAGTTCTAATACATAATCTTGTTTATCGGAAATATTAATTTTAGTAATCAATTTTCCTATATCATTGTTATTGGCTGAATCCATAATTTGGATAACACTACTTAATTTTGGTAAATCTTCTGTGCACAAACGGTTTCCTTCTTGTATTTGCTCTTCTTGTGTTAAAATTCCTGTAATAATTGGCACCTCTAATTTTTCTTGAGATATTTCTAATAAATATCCTTGCTTATTCATATATACATAAGCATTACCTAATGTTAACATATATGCTGGCTTTCTTTCAACTACTTTTATTTCTATTGTTTCTGGTAATTTTCTTGTAATTTTCACACTATCTATGTAAGCATTTGTTTTGATAGCTTGTTCTATTTTACTTTTTGAAATTTTAAAAGTATTTTGTTCTAGTTCTATACCTGATAAGCTAATAATCGTTTCTTGAGCGATTTTTTCATTGCCAGTAACGACAATGTTTTGAACATCAAAAAATGATGATAATAAAAAACAAGTGCCTCCTCCTATTAATAACATAACTAAGCTTGTCCATTTGATTAGCCTAAATATGATTTTTCTCTTTTTTCTCGCTATTTCTTGTTGCTTTGGTGTTAATTTCGGCTTTTTCTTTCTTTTTTCTTTGTAAATTTCGTCTTCAATTCCTAGTCTTAATTCTACATCATCATTTTGATTCTTTTTCTTTGTTTGTTTTTTAGCATTGTTTTCTCTTGACTTTACTTTTTTATTAGCCGCTTTTTTCTTTGTATTTTTAGACTTTTCTTGGTTATTTTTTTTGTTGCCCTTCGCTGATGCCTTTTTCTGTTTAGGAAGAGATTTGATCCCAATGATAATCTCATTGTCTAAATCTAATATGTCTTTATCTTTTGTGTTCCTATTTTTGCTTTTCTCTTTTGCACGATTTCCCATTGACCTCTTCCTTTCTTCCTTCTTCTTTTTGAAGGATTTTTTATTGCTATATATATTTTCTATATTACTTACTCTATTCCTCTTTGCTAAGTGAAATTTTAGCTCCTAAATTTCTTAATTTTTCATCTAGTTTTTCATATCCTCTTAAAATGTATTCTATATTTGTAACTGTTGTAGTTCCTCTGGCTGCTAATCCTGCTAATACTAAGCATGCTCCTCCCCTTAAATCTGTGCTTTTTACTTTAGCACCAGATAATCGCCTAACACCTTTTATTACAGCTGTTTTGCCTTCAATTGCAATTTTAGCTCCCATTTTTTTTAGTTCTGCTACATAGCGATAACGATTTTCAAAAATGTTCTCGATTATCATGGAGGTTCCTTTTGCTGTTGTTAAAGTACTTGCAAATACAGATTGCATATCTGTAGGAAAACCTGGATATGGTAGAGTTTTGATATCCACTGCTTTCAATTTTCTATCTGCTTTTAAATGTACTTTACCTTTTTCTATCTGAATTTGGCATCCCGCTTCTTCTAACTTATGAATAATTGGAGTAATATGCTCTGGCGTCCTATATTTTAAAGTGATATTTCCACCTGTAATGGCTCCTGCACAAAGTAAGGTCCCTGCTTCTATTCTATCTTCCATTACGGTATAGCTAATACTCTTTAATCTTTCTACACCTATAATTTTAATAACATTGGTTCCTGCACCTTCTATTTTGGCACCCATTTTATTTAAGCATTTTGCTAAATCTACAATTTCTGGTTCCATCGCAGCATTTGTAATTTGTGTTACTCCTTCTGCATAAATTGCTGCTAATATGATGTTTTCAGTAGCTCCGACACTTGGAAAATCCAAGTCGATATTCGCCCCTATTATTTTATCACACTTACAGGTAATAAATCCAGAGTCTTCGATAATATTTATGCCTAACTTTTTAAAGGCTCTTAAATGTAAATCAATTGGTCTTGCTCCAATGTCACATCCTCCTGTTTGTGATAGTTTGTGGGTACATAAACTTCAAATGAAATGCTAAACCTCCATTTTCATAGAGTTCATTATACATCATGTCATTTAGGTTGTACAAGTCTTTTTCTTCTTTTGTGATTTCGTGTTTATCAAATACCACTATTTTATCAAATAGCCTTGATAATTCTTCTTTTGTTAATCCATTTTTCTTGATGTCATTTATTGCTTTAAATATCAATTCTTCTTTATCTTCTAGTTTGTTTAGGCTACTTAATTTTGCTTCTACCTCTTGCATTTTTTCTTCTTCCATTTTTATCTTTTTATCTAGTTCAATTTTCTTTTCCTTGAACAAAAACTCTGGTATCAATTCATTTAGTTTATCTTCATAGATTTGTTTATATTGTTTTTGTAATTTTTCCAAATTGTTTTTACCTCTTGCTATTTCATCTTCCAACGTTACTTTATTAGTACTAATAGCCTTTACATTGTCCATTACAAACTTTTTAAATTCTGGATTGCTGATTAAATTGGCTATATAAGCATTTATTATTTCGTCTAAATATTCTATTCTAATTCTATGTGGTTTACAGCCATAGTCTTTTCTGATATCTTCTTTAATTGCTCCTTCATTACTATACTTTTTGCATAAATAGCTATCTGGTCTTTTTCTAGTTCCAGTATTTCCTTTTCTTTTATACATAGGTGTTCCACATCTTCCACAATATAAAAGTCCTGAATATAGGTTATTTTCTACATCTACAAATTTGAATCCATTGTTATACTTATCACTCTCTTTTTTTCTTTTTGCTCTTATTTTTTGTACCTTTTCAAATAGTTCTTTATCAATAATTGGCTCGTGATGTTTTTCTATTACAGTCCACTCTTCTTGTGATTTGACTCTCGTCTTTTTAGATTTAAAACTTAATTTTTCTGTATGTCCGCCTACATAATCGCCAATATATCTTCTATCATCTAAAATTCGTACAATGTGTTGTGCTCCCCAATTTGCAGTCTGCTTTGCATTTGCAAAATTCCTACTTTGTGATGGTGTTGGTATTCCTTTTTTATTTAAGTAAGTAGCAATTTTTTTATAGCCCCAATCTTTTGAATATAATTCAAATATTTCTTGCACCACTGGGGCTGTATCTTCATTTACAGCTAATCTTTTTCCATCTTTATTATAACCATATATTGCTTTCACAAGTAGTTCTCCTTCCTCTATTTTATGTCTTAAATTTCTTCTTATATTTTTGCTGTCATCTCTTGCTCTTCTTTCATTAAACCATGCATATAGTCCAAACATTTCCTCATTGTACTGCTCATCTTCAAATATGATTTCTACACCTTGCTCTTCTAAAGATTCTACAAAGTCTAAAGCCTCTTTTTGATTTCTTCCAAGTCTTGCAGAGTTTTTGAAAACGATTACATCTATTTCTTTGTTTTTTGCTCTATTTCTAATATCATCAAATCTGCTGAAGTCAGTTCCACTTTTGTCATCATCCATTATGATTTGGGTAATATTTGTGTAGCCATGACTTTTGCAATATTTTACTAACAAATCTCTTTGTGTTTCAATTCTTTCATAGTTTTCTCCATAGTCATCTCTACTTTCTCTACAATATATTACTACTCTTTTTTCTTCGTTAGATTTTTTCAAGTTCATCACCTCCAGAGCATTTATGTATCAATATCGTATTTTATATTTTATTACTTTATTGTTGCCAGTATATGTTAAAAGTTCTAAAATTTCAAGATTCCTCTTAAAATTTTAGAACTTTTTGAGTTGGTTACAATTTCTAACCAACTGATTAGTATTTGTATCCGACTGTTCATAAATCTTTTCATATAATAGTTTTGAACTACTGAAAGTACAAATATGCCATAGGTAGTGTTTTTTACGCAACTTTTTCTTTATAGTTTACAATAGTAACTTCTGTTGCCAATTGTTTTAATTGATTTACAATCTTTTCGATATTTTCAGCAGTTTCATCATCAAAGTATTGTTCTCCACATTGAGTACATACTTTTGCAGGAACACCCTTAATAATAATAATTGTATTTTCTAAATCCACTACATAATTTACTTTCTTTTCTTCTAAATTTCCTTTACACATAAAACAATTCATTATTTTTCCCTCCTTGTTTTCATATCTTTTTCCCATTTCTCTGTATTTGGGTAATATGCTGTTATCATATGGACTGTGTCTTCACTCATTCCACATACTATATGTAATGTTTTATTATTAGTTTCATATCCTAATATTAAACAACTTGGATATGGATAATCATCATAATAATACTCTATTATCTTTCCATTATTTATTGCTGTTTTCACATCAGATATTAATATATCCCTCTGATTTAATCTATTCAAGCAATGTTTTGTCCAATCTACTTTTCTTTTTGCAATATAATCTTTTATAACTTCAATATTTAATAAGTTTTCGTTCAATTTTTTCTCCTCCTTAGTTATTTTAGCACAAACTAGTCAATTTATGCAATTCTTTATTTCATTTTTTATTTAAACTTTTCCTGTATTCTATCTGAAATGATATCAGTAAATATCTTCTTATAATCATTCGCACTATCTTCTTTATTCATAGGAGTTATAAATACTGCAAATGGCAATTTATTCTTTTTATGTACCTTTAAATTTTCTTTTTCATTCTCCAATTACACCACCTCTCTAAAAAAATATTCTCATCATAAATAAATATGATACTTTTTTATATTCTAGGAAATTGCATGTAGTACATGTAATTTCCGTAGAAGATAATTATGCCATTGCTTAGATTTTCTTAAAATTTTCATTTGATAGAAAATCTTGTCAATGGCTTTTAAGGCATACTAAAAAGCAAGTCATTTACTTTTCATAAATGCTTGCTTTTAGTTGATTTCTTGGAACAGTATTTTAAATACAATTATGCTAAGTATCTTTTTGACATTTCAATTGCATGTTGCCATTGTAAATGCTTTAAATACTCTAATTCATAATTTTCTTTTTCCTTTACTTCTTTTGTTCTTAACTGCCTATTTGTCTTTTTTCTTTCAAGATAACTTTTATATTTTATATCACTTCTTATCTTTTTTTCACCCGCATAATTAGGATGTCCTTTTAAAACTTTTGATATATACTGTGGACTGATAGCATAAATTTTTAGTAGGATTTCTCTTTTGTAAAATCTTGAAGCTATTTT
>CANDRW010000028.1 GCA_947388675.1 uncultured Clostridium sp.
AAGTTTTAGATAATATTTTCATAATCTACTTTTTCATAGATTACTTTACACTACCATTTTTCAAGTAAGTAAGTTTATTTACTTACTATTTCTAAATTTCTATAATAGTTGTTTTTAATTCTTCCATCTATATGTCTTACTCTCTCATTTTCTTTCACAGGTCTAATGAAATAATGTGCTACTAACCTAGATACTGTCATCATTCTTGCTTTTCCATTATTCCAAAGATTTATTTGATACCCAAATCTGTTATTTCTAAGTGTTTTCAACTTTTTAGTTGTTTTATTTTTGATTCTGCCATAGTTACTAATAAGGTAATTTAATCCTTCTATTTGTTTCCATTCTTCATCTTTGTAATCTTTATTTTTAAAATAATCAAACTTAAAATTCCAATATGTACAGTTATATAATGGAAATTTCATTATCGTTTCTAACAAATCCACTTTAAATATTTCAAAAATTTCTTCAAAAACTACTTTGCTATTTATTACTTGCGGGAGATATTTTCTCAATACTTCTTCGTTGCTACTTCTCTCTATTCTTTCCCATTCTTCATCTGATAACTCCTGATAAACGTCATATAAACCACTTCTTTTTAGATTTTGAATTACATCTTCTACTTTTTCCTGGCTTATGTGAATATCCTCTGCCACTTGTCTTTTTCCTATTATCTCTATGTACTTTGCAATATAAATCTTATCAAACTCACTTATACCTTTTTTCATTTGTTTCACTTTCATTAACATTGCTTACTTCCAATATCTCTAATATTTCAAGTACATAATACTCTTTGTTAGATTCAGCTCCCCATTCTTCTTTGCCTTGCCCTTCTCTTAATAAACAAGTACATTTTATACTTGATCTATTTTCACCATATCCATTACGAAATGTTATAGTTTTGTCCACATAGGTTCCTATAAAGTAGTTGCCAAACCTTTTAGTCCAATATGGCTTAATTTCTCTATATTCTTCTTTTTTCTCGCCACTTACGATCATATCAAACCATTTTCGTTTTATTGGTAATTCTAGCATTGCTTCTCCTCGCTTTCGTCAATAATTTTGTTTAGCTGTTTGCAAACAAAAACTATAAACATTCCCGTAAAAATAAATACTACCCTATTGTCTGTTGTGTGATAAGGAATTTCACCCACTACTAGAAATACTAGTATATCTAATATCACTTTTACTATTGTTTTCTTGGTTTTTAGTTGCATCATTGTTCTCACCTTCCCTTTCGGCTCTTCTTCTAACATCCTTCAAATTCCTAATAAATAATTTCTTTAATTGCTCAACATCAGTGATAGTTGTATTACTATAAAAATCTAGCAAACTATCCAAATGTTCTATTACCGTTTTCTTTTTTGTTGACATACGAACTCCTTTCCGCTATTCTTCTGACACAAGAAGAAAATCAAAAATTCTTCTTGTATTTACAGTATTTTATGGTACTTTACCGTTCAGCTGCGAACAGCTTTGAACGGCTACACCTGTTTTTCAAAATATTGCTTTGCTTGCTCTTTCTTTTCCTCTATATTTGCATTTGCAATAAATTCTACTTTTGGATCTTCACTATGTACTCTTGTTAACATATCAAGCATCTTATCAATCATTTTATCTTGCCTTTGAATGAGATTTATCGCTTCTTGTAGAATATTTTTGTCTTTTTTAAAAATCTCATCATGATCTGGCTTCCCTATAATAAACGATTCTCTATCACCTATTAAGTCTTTTAAGCCTTCTATTATTTGTTTCATTTCCATCGTTCTATTCCTTTCCTATTTCTACAAAATTTACACTATTAAAACTTCTCTTTGGCAGTTCCTGCAATACAACTGATGTATGACTTTGTCCTACTACTGTATATGCCACTGTATATACTTTTCCAATTTCTAGCCATTTTTTAACAGCCTCTTGATCTCCTGGATATCCATTTTTTGCTGTTTGTTCTGTAACTTTTACTTTCGTTCCTGGATGAGCCCTTATATTCATTATCTTATCATCTGAAAAATCTGGTATTTCTAGACCATTATTACTTTTTGCATCTAATTCGTTTTCTACTTTCTCTACACATTTCAAAGCTGTTTTCAAACTTTCAACTGCTCTCTTATTGTCTGCATCCTGTAAATTACAATTTTGTGCTATATATAATAATCTTTCATCTATCCAATTTTTTGTATCTTGTAAATTTTCCACACTTATACCTCCTTAATTTTCAAATTAAACTTGTCCTCAAAGACTTTCTTTTTAGTTATGTACTCTTTAGTCATAAATCCGCTTCACATCTATTATTTCTGTCGTTCCATCGTTGTTAAACACTATGAAGTCGGCTCTATATTTCAAATCTGGTGCTAACATAAAGACTGGCTGCAAGCAAAAGCCTTTGATTTCTTTTGCCTGCAATCTCAGTTTCAATTCACAGTAGTAATCCGCTTCTTTTTGACTATCGAATACATGACCATCAATTTTCGTCTTTACTGCACCATACTTACTTCTTTTGTTTCCTTTTTCTTGATATTGTTTATATTGTTCAATGCTCCAATGTTCTTGCATAAAATTTATACCTCTTCAAATTGTATTTCTTTAAAACGATAGCCTCTTAAATGATTACTTTTACATTCATTCATTGTTTTGAAATAAATTGTTTCTCCTTCTGGAAAATAAACTTTTCTTTTTTCTGTGTTATATGTAATTCCTCTATATCTTGCAACGTATTCCCAAAATGCCTTTTCCGCTTCTTTAGTGTTTTTATAAATATATAGTATATCTCCATACTTTGACATTAGTTTGCATTTTAGTAAATTGTATATTTCAAAGGCTTCTTGCGATGTATTAAATAAGTTCTTTGTTTCCTCATATATATCTGGCATTGTTTATTCTCCCTTCTTTTTTGCACACTTCAGGTCTTTTAAGACTCTTGGTGTGTACTCTCTGTTTTGCTTTTCCTCTTTCAAATTTTCCAAATTTCTTATTGCTTGTCTTGTATCTGCAATAATACCTTTGCGGATATAAATATCTGTATAACCTCGTATTGTGTTAATTAATTTCAGTCTATCTTTTGCTTCTCGTCTTTCTTTTCTAACTTTGACTAATCTTTTACTTACTTGCATTAACTCGATAGCATTTAAGTCAGCAATTTCAAGTTCGTGAAGCAAGTCTTGTTGTTCATCTTCTTTGTTAGCAATTTCGGCTTCAATTTTCTTCTTTTCATCGTCAGCTGCTACAAATAAGTTTTCTATTACTAACAGTATGTTTTCAGCATCTTCTATTGTCTGTATTTGTTTATTTTGCATACCTGTCGCTCCTTTCTCTTGTGTTTTGTTCGTGTTTGTTTCAAAAATTGTATTTTACTCTAACAGTTCTGAATTGTCTGTTATGTTGCCAATTACTTCTAAATCTTCACATACCAAATCTTCATTTGCTTGAAATTCATTATTTATTCCATTTGATATTCCTCTTTTATCTTTTCTAACACATCTATATTCATATCCAAATTGTGCAGCATCTTCATAAAATACTACAATCCCAATATAATTTTGCTTCTCATCTTCTATAAATGGATATTCTATACCTGTTACAATATCTCCCTCATATATTTCTATCTCGTTTTTATCTTTTAAACCTGTGTATTGTCCTATTGTTTCTGGAACCACCTCAATCATGTAGACTTCGTAGTCATCTCTTTTGATGTTTTCATTAACATTTAGTGCTATGTAATATTTGTCATCTTGAATTACTAACGAGCCATACACCCAGCCTTCAAAATAGCTTGTATTGTTTTGTGTTGGCTTTCCCCTATACTTTGCTTCTCGCATATTTTCACTTCCTTTTTGATTACATTGATATATGATTTCCTGTTCGCTGCTTCTGTAGCTTACAAGTTTCAAATAAGCCGTTTCTGTTCATTTTTCAATAAGCAGTGTGGAAAGCCATTTGTTGGTACACACCACTCACAATTTTCGCATGTTTTTAATCTTCGTGACATTAAGTTTTCATCACTTACTTGCATATTTATTAACTCCCATCTAGACTATACATTTTGCTTAGTTCTAACTCATCTAATGCAGAAATCAAGCATTGCTTGAAATATCGTTTTGGCATTTTTATATTTCCATTATCATTGGCTTTACTGTAGTTTCGCAAAGCAAAATCAATATGTCCTAATTTTATATTTTTAATTTTCTCTTTAGTATCTGGATTTAGGTATATCTCTTGCATAATATTTATTATTTCATTAGCAAGATTCTCGTTAAAAAGTCGTACTTCTGATTGAACTACAATTTGTTTAAATTCTATCTGATCCATCTCATCCATCATGTCATTATATTTTTTAATTTCCTCTTTGGTTTTGGAAGGAAGATAGGATGGATAGATAGATTTCATTTTATTTAATTTAATTTGATTTAATTTGATTTGATTTAATTTGCATAATTTTGCATACACTTTTTTGAGTTTTGCATTGCATTTGCATTTCCTTTTGTATGCATTTGCATTACTTTTGCATTTATTTTTTATGCTTTTGCATTTATTTTGCATTTTTTCAGCTTTTTTTTCACTTTTATTGTTTTGATTATTTCCCCATCTCGAATTTGCTGCTTCTACTCTTTTTTGTTTTATTTGTTCATATTTTTCCATTCTTCTTAAAAGACTAGCTGACCAAAAGTATTTTTCATCAGTTACAAATAATCCGTTACCTGTTTCACTATCTGTATATTCACTTATACAATCTCGTAAATACTTTTCTATATCTTCTATGGCAGTTCCAGTTTGCATTTTTATTGCTCTAAAAGTAGTTTTGTTAAGAGGTAATTTATATTCAGATTCATTTCGTAGCATTTCAATTATCGCAAAGTATAATCCGATAACTTTCAAATCCATAATCGCACCTCATGGCCAGTATTTTTGGGTCTGATAATGCATTTGCATCATGACTAAAATAATATGTATCTTTGGTAGCTGACATATTTTTACCTCTCTTCCTTTTTTCTTAATATAATATCTTCTGTTGTAACTTGTTGATTCTTGTAAATATCCTCTAAATATTTCTTTTCACAAACTGGTCCATACCCGCTTTTGAATACTTTTCCATGTTTTCAACTTCTTGCCACATAATTTGCATTTATATTGGTTTTCCTTCACATTTGTGTTTAACATTTCTACTACCTCTCGCTAATGCTAAAATGGATATAATTCTAACTTAATATTCATATTTGGTCTTGCTGCAATGGTTTCAATTCGTGTTACATTGTATATACTTTCTAACATCTGTTGCTCATTTGAATTCTGGTCTGATAAGTGGCATATTACGATTTTCTTCGTATTAGATAAGTCATTAGCCTTTAAGAAGTTAATTAGATTTTCTAAGCTCAAATGGCTTTCTAATAGTCTGGTGTAACGTGACTTGTTAATCGTATTGTTTTGAATATTCTCTTTGGCTATTTCTGATATGTAGTTGCATTCAATGAGCAAATAATTTAACTTTTTAAACTTATATTTTATGTAGTAAGTATCTGTAGCATAAAGCAATTTCTCTTTGGTTTCGTTGTTTTGCATTAGAAAGCCGTAAAGGCTCGTTAGCATCGTGTTGGACATCAAATGGCAATATTGTATAGTCTCCTATTGAAAATTGCTCTAATGCCTTGATTTTTTTAAATCTGTGGCCACACAAGTTTAACTTTTCAAATGTCCCTGCTGAAGCATAGACATTAATTCCGATTTGCTGCAAAATCGGCTGCATATTTCAAATGGTCCATGTGCTCATGTGTAACTAATACTCCAACCACTTTATCTAATTTGAAGTTTAATGCCTTTTGTACTTCCTTAAACTTGACACCTGCATCCAATATCAAGACTTTATTTTTATATTCCAAAAGGTAGCAGTTACCTTTGCTACTGCTACCTAATACCGTTAATTTCAAAAGGTTGGCTTGTCCTCTGATTTATTCGTAATTTCATTCTCATTTGTAGATGCAGTTTCATCAATATCAATTTCTTCTGAATGTTCTGGTATTTCTTCAGTAGTATCAGTGATGTCAATTACCTCTTTGTTTGCATTTTCCTCGATTTCATAAGCTACTTGTACTTCTTTAATTTCCTCATCTGAAGTTTCAAATGCTTTTTTCAATAAATTCAAATTGCTATCATCTTTCGTATTAATATAATGCTTACAAATTTTATTAATAACTGTTCTTTTACACATTTCTTCTGTGTACAATGAATGTGTGCTATCTTTATCATCTGGATTTAACTTTGATTTTTTCCATGAAGTTTTAATTTGATCCATTGTCATAATAATACTTTCTTCCGAATTATCTAAGTAAATTATTGTTGCATATGCTCCATTAATTTTTGTTTTATCAATATTTTCAAAACTTCTAATATGTGATTTTATAATAGTCTTTCCATGCTTGATTTCTGTTTCTACTTTGTCTCCTTCATAAATAACTTCTCCTGTTATGTCTTTAATTTCTCCAAACTGTTTCGCAACTGCCATTGAGCCAAAGTATGATCTCATAAGTGTTAGTTGCTTTCCATATGCTATAAAATAGCATTGATGTTTTGCTGGATTTAATCCTTGTATAACCATGTTTAATAAACAATTTGCTATACTTGGTTTTGAACAAGTTTTTAATACTGGTTGTTTGTCTTTGTCTACAGTTTCTTGTAAAACTAGCCATGCACTTTTTAGTGCATTCTCTGGACTATAATTATTGGGAAAAAATATTTGACCACATTGTTGGAAACTTTGAACTTTCTCCAACACAAAGTCTGTTACATTTTTATCCACCATTTCTTTAATTTCGATTAATTCTTTGTTTTCTTGTTTTGCTAATTCATTACCCATTTTCCTATTTCTCCTTTTCTATTTTACAATTTTCGTAAATCTTCTTTACATATTCTAGAACTTCGTCTATATTCTTTCCTGATTGTTTTACTATGCCAGTAGCCATTATAGCCATTCCCATTAGAATATCTCGGATTTTCACATTATCTGATAAAATCTCTGCTGTTACTCCTTCTTTATCTTTTATAATCTCTGCAATCTTTTGCTTTTCAAACTTGTGACCACATACGATACAATAATTATGTTCTTCATCTAATCCTTCTTGCTTACACATTGGACATTGTTTCATAGTCACTTTTCTCCTTTTACAATTATTTTAATTCCTGTTCTAGTTTCTCCTTCTACTTCCACTTCCACAAATGCTGGCATACATATTAGGTTAATTCCTGCTGGTGCTAAAAAACCTCTTGCCGTTGCAATAGCCTTTATTGCTTGATTAGTGGCTCCTGCTCCAATTGTTTGTATATCTACTTCTCCTGTTTCTCTTACAAAGCCAGCTATTGCTCCCGCTACTGAATTTGGATTAGATTTGTTTGATACTTTTAAAATTTCTTTTTTCATTTTCTTGTTTTCCTTTCCTTATTTAATTCTTAAACTCATATTATTTGTGTAAATTGTTACTCCCGATGGTATTTCTCCTGTTTGTTTGAAGTTATTTGCAATTGCTTTTTTATCAATTTTAATAGTAATAGTTTCTTGCTTAAATTCACTTGGCACTTCATCTTCGTTTTCAATTTCAATTGATATTGGACTTTTGGCAATACTTAACATACCTAGCCCTGTTTCTATTTTAGTAATTCCACTTCGTTGCATACATTCTTTCACATATTCCTTAAATCTATCGTTTCTGTTTTCTAGTGCTTTTCTTGCATCTACTATTCTTTTTTCTTCTGCTTTCATTGCTTCAATAGTTAGTTCATTATTTCTTACATATCCAATAATGTTTTTGCTCTTTTGTTGCAATAACAATGTCAATTCTTGCTCTATCTGTTGTTTGTTTTCTTCTGTCATTTCTTCGTTTTCTAATAAAGCAGGAAATGCGCTGGTTATTTCATGAAGGTTTGCCATCTATACCACCTCAATTCTTAGTTCTTTATCTTCAGTAACAACTAAGCTGATTACTTGTGCATTTATGTCACATAGTTGATTTATGCTTTCTCGGTTATCGATAAAAATTGGTGCTGAAGTATTGTGAAATTTAATTAGTGTTTTGATAATATCTAGCCCCGCAAGTATTTTGTGAGCATTGTTTAAGTCTGAATATGGTACTCCGTTGACTGTTGCTTCACATACTTGTTCAATTTTCCCATTATTTCTTTCGCTTAATAATTTGAACTTGACTAATTCAAATTTACTATTTATAGCACTTTCATTCATTTCTACTTTTAATTTTTTTACTTCTTCAATAAGAAATTGCTGATGCTCTGCATCTTGTATTTTTTGTGCATTTGTTTTTTCTTCATTCTCATTCTTTTCTATATTTTCTCTAATTTCTTCTTGCCCTTCTCTTTTGCTTAATTCTTTGTTAATTGCTTCAATTTGCTCTACAATAGTTGCTTTTCTACTTTGAATTTCTGTTGTGTCTTCATTTGTTAAGTTATCAACTTCTTTTTGATATTTCTCTACAGTCTGTTTCTTTAGCTGATACTCTGGAAATGTTGTAACATCAATAACTTCTTGTTTTTGCTGTTCTTCTTTTAAATGCTGTAATTTCTCGCTTACTACTTCTAATTTTTTTGTAATTTCTACGTTTTCATTTTCTAATGTTGTTATCTTGTTGTTATTTTCTTCTATTCTCTTGTTTACAAGCTGTCCTTCTTCATTTATAGCCTTTTTTTCTTTTTCTTTATACTCATTAAAGTTACTTTCAAATTGCTTTGTAAGTTCTTCTTTTTTATCTTCTGAATATTCTCTTTTACAAGTTGGACAAATAAATTCTTGTGGATCTAATTTTAGTATTTGGCTATTTATTACATCCCATTTCTGATATAGTTCTTGTTTCCTTGTATTATCTTTTTCGACTTGTAACTTTAGTTCACCAATGTCTGAAGTATTAACTCGCAAACTATTCTCTAATGTTGATTTTTCATTTGTTAAACTTATAATTTCTGATGAATACTTTTTAATATGTTCTTCTTCTAGCTTAATTTTTAAGCTATTTAATTCATTTTTGCTAGTTGCTAATATATCAGCTAATGCCATATTCTTTTTTGCTCTTTCTTGCACATCTAGCATTTTATTATCTATTGCTTGTAGTTCTTCATTTTTTTGTGCCTTTTCTTCTTCTAATTTACTGTAATCTACCTCTTGTGCTGTTGTTAAAAGCTTAGTCAATTCATCAATTCTAGCAGGTATTTCTTTATTCTTATCTTTAAGTAGCTTTATTCGTTCTGCTAATATTTTGCTATATTCATCTATACTATGACCTTTTAAATTCTCTACTAATATTGAAAATTTTTCATCAGATTTTATTATATCTTCATCGCTATACTCTATCCCTGCTATTTTAAGTAGTTTTTCTTTTCTCTCATCCTTATTTAAAAATTCATTGAAAAATAATGGATCTGTTATCATTCTAAAAAGAGCATCTGGAATTGTGTTATTTACCCTTTCTTCATAATTTTTCTGACTCAATGGTACTTCATCTATCCAATAGTCATTTTTGTTGCCTTCAAAGGTTTGTTCTTCATTTCCTCTTTTCTTTATCCATTTTTCTACCAGCGCTCTTTTAAATGTGATGTCTTGTCCATCTACTAGCAAAGTAGCCTCTACTTCATGTTCTATAAAGTGAATTACTTTATTGTCTGAATCTAATGTTTTTACACTAAAATCAGTTTTATTGTTACTATCTTTGTCAAAAAATAGCCATTTAAAAGCGTCAAATATTGTCGTTTTTCCAGTTGCATTCGCACCATAGATATTTGTGTTTTTTCCTTGAAAATCAATTTCAAGTTCTTTTATTCCTTTGAAATTCTTTAATTTCAAATTAAATAGCTTGATTTCCATTACATTTTTCTCCTTTCCATTTCTCTAATTAATAGTTCTAGGAAAACTGTATTACTTATTCCATAATCAATTGAAAAATATTCTTGTATCATTATTATATTGTGTGTATAAGCACTTCTTAATGCCCTCTCCACTCTACTATAGTTACTGTTGAATTCTTTAGCTAATTCTCTATATAAAGTTCCAATTTTCATATCTTTGCTTTTTAGCTTTTTTTCAACTGCAGTAATCCAATATTTGTACCCTTTTGTATTTATTTTTATTTTTAGTTCATCTAGTATGTTTTCTAACTCTCTTTTATCCATTTTATAGTTCCTTTCTTGATTTTCTATTGCAATCGTGCTACAATTAAAAAGAATTTATATATTTATATAATTTTCTGAAAAGAGTTTTGTATGTAATTTAGCGGTTCATAGATAACTCTTTTTCTATTTTTTGTAATATAAATGTATGTATCTCATCTCTTTTTCTACCTTCAGTAATAATGTTTCTTATATTTCTTTGTGTTCTATTCAATTCTATGTTTTTTTCTACTGTATCTAAATGTTCTGCCTTCCATATTTGCAAATCAGTGTTCTCTTGTGTTAACTCTAAGTTTCTTTTGTTTTCAAATGACTTCTTTATAAGAATTCCTGCTATTACACCTAATAGCGCTACACATGCATAATCCATATCCTCACCTCCTCCAAAATTTGTACTTTATAATAAGTAATTTTAAGATCAAATAAACTTTAATCATTCTTATGTACTTTTTCATCAATTTCTCCTATGCTTTCAAGCCTTTTAATGATTTCTTCTAAATTTTGTATATTTTCTTCTTCATCGAAATATACTCCTAATGCCTCATCTGGTTCTCTGTTCATCTGCCATCCATCTAAATACAGTCTTACATCTACCAGTTCAACATGTGGATAATATCCTACAAAAATATCTGCATTTGTATTTGTACTTTTTTCATAAGCTAATTCCATAATTCGTTTTAATAGTTCGTTAATTGTTTCCATACAATTTCCTACTTTCCTACATTTCTTTTTCTGCATATCTGTAAACCTTTTGTGGTACAATGTCATAACTCCATTTGCCATTTGGCTTTTGTACTGCTGTTCCGAAATGGTAATCTTTGTTGTTGTAATCCTAATCTTACAAATTGCACACTCTTATTGATTACTTTTGCTGCTTGTGCTGGCGTCATCTCTGCCTTTTTTCCCATATTCTCTCCTCCTTAAATTTAGATAATGTGTGTCGTTTCGCATTTTTCATTTTTTTCATATTTTTCCTTTCTGTTCGTATCTTTTTAAGACACTTTTCCATCAAAAAAAAATTTCGTCTACTTCCTCTCCATTTAATGAATATCTTTCTTTAATCTTTTGAATCTCTCCTTGTGTAAATTCAGCTCCATTTGTTTCGTTCATTTTTGATGAGAGAGTAGTTCTTGATATTGATAAATACTCTGCTAAATCTCCTCCATTATCGCCATATAAAGCCATTTTAGATTTTAGTTTGTTTATATTCACTTGTTTTTCCTCCTTCCTTCGTATCTTTTTAAGACACTTGCATAATATAATATTTATTTTTTCTTGTCAATAGTTTTTGCGAAACTTTTTTAAATTTTTAGGACACTTTTTTAAAAATACTTGTAAATTTGTTGATAATATGATACTATTAAGACACTTGGAGGTATATTTATGGAAATGGGAGAAAGAATTAAACAATTACGTATTGCAAATGGTTTAACTCAAGAAGAATTAGGCAAATACATTGGCGTTCAAAAGTCTGCAATAAGAAAATATGAAAAAGGAGCAGTTAAAAACATAAAAAGAAGTTCTATTGAAATTATGTCTAGTCTTTTTAAAGTATCTCCTTCTTATTTAATGTGTATTGAAAACACTTCTAATTCTGAAGAAATTGAAAGTAATTATTTTGAATTTACTGCTGAGGATGATGCTATGTTTCCGCTCGCTGACATTGGAGATAAGGCTCTAATTTTTAAACAAGATAAAATCGATGATGTTTTAACACCAGGAAAGGGAACTTACTTAATTAAATTAGATAATAAAAATACTATTAGGAAAATTGAATTAAGTAAAGATGAAAAATTCTATACTTTAACAGCTATGAATCCCTGTTATAAAACTGCAGACATTTTAAAAGATGAGCTCTATGAAAAAATACAAATAATTGGGAAAGTAGTGAAAACTGAAAATCAAAGTGCTTTTAAGTAAAAATTAAAGGAGTAATAAAATGTTTTGTATTAAATGTGGAAATGAATTAAATTCAAATGATATTTTTTGTTCAAGGTGTGGAACTAAACAAAAAAGTACTAATCTTACCTCAAATGTATCAAAGAAAAAAGGAAAAATTACTGGTATTGGACCTGGTATTATTTTAATTTTAGTTATTGTATTAATTGGCTTTTTTATTAATATGACTACAAAAAAGACAGATAATAATTATTCGCAATTTATCAGTCTAGGTATAACTTCTGAAAAAATACGTAATATTTTTGCTATTATTGAGCAATGTGGATTCGTTAACTATGAAATTGAAAAGGATAATTCTTTAGATAATTTAGAAGAAAAACGGAACAACAGGCTTTAGAATAAAAGATAATAAAGCTAATGGCATATTATATATTAAAGAAAATGAAATACATTCTATAAAATATGCAGACAAGTATTTATACAAAAATGGGAAATGTCAAGATAATATTTCTAATTATATACTTACTACTACTGAAGAAGTTAGTGTTAAAAGTCAAACTGAAACTACTATAAAGGAAATGTTAAAATCACCATCTACTGTTAGATTTGCTCCATATTCTCAATGGAATTTTTCAAAAAAAGATGGATGTATATCAGTAAAATCATATGTAGATTCTCAAAATTCTTTTGGAGCAACTATTCGAACTCAATTTGAAATGAAAACTAAAAATAATACTATTATTTCTTTAAAGTTAGATGGAAAAGAATATATAAAGTAATTAAATAAAAGTAATACAAATGATAAAAAAAGCGGATAGAATAACGTGTTTCAATTTTTGCGAAACGACACACATTATCTATCCTAAGGCGTAAACACTTCGAAAAGTGAATACATTTGTATTATATATAATTGTACTCCATTTTTCAAGTGTTTTGAAATGAAAATGTTTGAAAAATGGAGGTTTTTTAATGAAACGAGCAAATGGTACAGGTACAATTATTAAATTGTCTGGAAATAGAAGAAAAGCATGGATGGTTAAAGTTCCCGAATATAATGAAAATGGCACTTTTACTGGTCATCAAATTCCTATTGGTTATTTTGCTACTAGATCTGAAGCTGATTTATGTTTGGCAGAATATAACAAATCACATGGAACCTATGATGCTGATAAAATGCAATATACTTTTTCTGATGTATATAATGACTTTAAAAATGAAAAGTTCCCTACTAAAGAAGAACAAAAACAAATGAATGAAAATCAAAAAAAGATAATTGGAAAAGTTGGCATATCTAATATGTATCAACTATCTGGATCGTATAAACGTTCTAAAAAAATATGGAATAGACAATACAGTGAGTTAAGAAAACAAGATTTTAAATTAGTAATTGATGATTGCAAAAATGAAGTTGGAACTTCAAAGTTAAATCATATTATATCATTTTTTAGAACATTAGATGACTATGCTTTAGAGCAAGGCATTATTCAAAAAGGATATGCACAATTTTTAGATTTTGTAGAAGAAGAAGTTGAAGAAGAAAAAGTACCTTATTCAAAGGAAGAAATTAAAACTATATGGGAATATGAAGGATATCTTATTGCCGATATTTTATTAATATTATTATACTCTTGTATGAGAATTGAAGAGCTTTTGAGTTTAGAAACCAAAAACATATTTTTAAATGAAAATTATATGATTGGCGGATTAAAAACTGATGCTGGAAAAAACAGAATAATTCCTATTCATCATATAATAAAGAATATAATATTAAGGTATTACAATTCTAATAATAGATATTTATTTGTAGACGAAAATGGTAATAAAATTAAATATTCAAATTATAGGGAAGAATTTAATTTATTTATGGATAAATTGAACATGGAGCATATAACACATGAAACTAGACTAAGTGCTAGATCTGAATTAGATAGAAAAGGAGCTAATGAAGTCTGCACAGATAGAATATTGGGCCACAAAAGTCAAGGAATTGGAAGAGTAAAATATACTAAAAAGACTATTGAAGAACTTATTGAAACAATAGAATTAATTACCTATGATATTCTTCAAAATAACAGCTTTCAAGTTCTATCTAAACTCATGTAGTTAGAAACAAATTAGTAACACAAAACGGCTACAAGTATTGAAGTATAGCCGTTTTTCATTTTTTAAATTTTACATTTTTGTAAGATATCTTTTTTCCTTCAACAAAGTATATCATAAGGTTAATATTTTTGTTTTAAATTGTAGAAAAATGCTTCAACTTTTCACAAAAATAGAGAGTACATTTCTTTTGAAATGTACCCCCTATTTAAATCTGCTTATTTATAAGGCTGAACTAGTCTTTTTTTCTTTTCTTATTTGTAGATACGTGATAATCGAACATATCACTATATATACTATCCAAAATAGAACAAACTTATAATAAGTATTACTATACACCAAAGGATATGGTGCTATAATCCTTGAAAATACGATATTATATATTAAAGAAAGTGGAATAAAAGCAATCAACCAAATATTTACTTTCCAAAATTTACTCTTTATTAAAGTTCTATCTTTCTTAGGAGTCTGATAAATTCCTACTGCAAAAATCATACATCCTAGCACTATGAATACAATACCTGCTATAATCCCTCCAACTTCTTGAGTAGCATTCCATATAAAAGTGGACATTACCAATCCTAAGAAGTTGAAAGCTGTTGCCACAGTATTTAAGAAGTATGGAACTTCCTTTTCTTTGTTATTAGCTTTATCCGCTTCAATTCCTTTTAATAAAAAATCAGTACTAACTTCAAAGAATTCACTTAATATGATTATCTTATCTAAATCTGGAATAGATTGTTCACTTTCCCACTTTGAAACTGCCTGCCTTGAAACTCCAATTTTGTCCGCCAATTCTTCCTGTGATATTCCTTTTATTTTTCTTAACTCTAAAATTCTGTCTGCTATTGTCATAACAAAAACCCCCTTTAATGATTATTTACATTTTTATTATAACAATACTTTTAGTTGCATTGCTACCAACTACACTTTTAAATTTGTCAACCAGTAGTTGCATTGCTTGTTAAATCTATCGTTTAGTTCTTATTCATATAACAATTCATTTATGTAGTCTTCTATATCTTCAAGTAAAAAATACATTTTTCTTGTTTTATCTGGATAAATAATATACCTATCTCCCATTGTAAATGCTCCCCTTTTGTCTGATACCAATAATTCATAATCATTTATTTTTACTTTTATAGCATTATTATATTCTTCTGTTATATCACGTTTACTTATATAATCTCTTTCTTGTAAATCTGAATATACGAGAGGAGTTGTTATCTTTTCTATGATATCTTTATCTGTTATTTCTATTGATTGGCTAAGACTTTCTATTATAATTTTATCTGTACTAAACATTTTATCTTTTCGTTCACTATCATAAAAAACAAATTCTAAAATTCTATCTAATGCTTCCAAGCCATAAACTTCATATTTTGTACCATCTTTTGTAAGTTTTCCTTGTTCTATTCCTTCATATTGTAAAATCTCTATTCCATTATTAAAATCTATTTTATATCTTAATTCTTCTTGAACCTCATTACTATTAGTTTCTTTAGTCCCAACATATCTGCATTCATTTAAAATATATTCTATTGCTGTTTTTCGTGTAATATCTACTGATTTATTTTCTGCATTAGTAACCGTTATCTTTTTAGTATTAAACACTTTTGCATTTTCTGCCAGCTTTACATTGATAATATCTTCTATCTTTTTTAAACCTTCTGAATTTATTTGAGTAATAAATTCTTTTTCTTTATTTGATAGCTTAATATATCCATTATCATAACCATCAAACTTTATTGTTATATCATTGCCAAAATTGACTTCGTATTTTCCCCTAATGTACAACATAATACCAGCTTTAGTTTCATTATTCAGTTCTTTATTTGAGATACTATCTACCAATTGATTTATTATCTCTTCATCTGTCACATTCATTTCAAAGCCTATATCAGACATACCATAATGATAAGTTACTTTTATATTTTTTGGCTTTTCTATTATTACTATCTCTTTTTCTTTTCCATACGTCTCATATAAATCTGTCCTTACACTTTGTCCAAAGTCTGTAAACATCATGATATATGCTACTATTATTGCTATTACCAGTATTCCAATTATCATTACTCCAATTTTCTTTTTCATAAGCTACATCTCCCATTAAAACAATTTATTACTTCTCATAAACAGGCACTACATACATACTCTTATCATAACTTTGTACTACATTTTTGTATATTTCATATATGCTTTCATACTTTGGCAAGTATTTTGCTATATCAGGATGACTAAATGGTATGACTTGAATATTACTTCTATCTTGTTCATCTTTATAGGAAGTATAAATTAGTTCATTTTCTATTTTGTCTATTTTTATCGTACTTTCTTCTTCGTTGGTCGTTTTAGTAATATTTAAAGAACTCATAAGACCCACTAATTTATTATAATTGCTATCTCGATATTGTGAAGAAATAAAATTTCCCAAAGAATAAAATACAAGTGTATTATCTACCCACTCTACTGGTTCAATTACATGAGGGTGTGTTCCTATCACAATATCTACTCCTTCACTTGCTAAGAATTCCGCTTCATCTTTCTGATAATTACTAGCCGTTGGCTTATATTCCACTCCACAATGCATTGCTACAATTAAGACATCTACTTTATCTCTCACTTTCGCAATATCTTGTTTCACCTTTTCTTTATATGCTTGATATTTGGTATCTTTTTTAGGATCATTAATGGATAAATCCGTTGGCCATACATTAATTAAATACTCTTTTCCTGTTGGTACTTTTGAACCATTTGTACCATAGGTATAATTCAGCATAGTATAGGTAATTCCATTTTTCTCCTTAATTTGTATTTCATCTCTTTGTTCTTTCGAACTATATGTACCTGCCACTAACACATCATTTTGTTTGTCCCAATACTTTCTAGAATTAAGTATTCCTTTTTCTCCTTTATCTAAAGCATGGTTAGTTGCAGTGCTTACTAAATTAAATCCTGCGTCTATCATATAATCTCCTGCTTCATAAGGAGAATTAAATGTAGGATATCCTGATAAATTCAGTTCTGTTCCACCAAGTATGGTTTCTTGATTATAGTACGCCAAATCATAATTTTGTACTTTTTCTTTGATACGGGTAATCATTGGTCTAAAATCATAACCATTGCCATTTGCATGTCTTTTAGCATCTAAATATACACTCTCATGGATCAAGTTGTCTCCTACCATAATTAGTGACATACTTGTGGTCTTTTCCTGTGATACACTTGGCTCATCTACCTTATTTACTTCTACTGTATTTTGCTGTAAGTCTTTTGAAGTATCTATCGTTTCTTCTTTATTCTGTTTCTTTACTATAAGTATGACTGATAAAAGTATGATTAATAGTAACAAAACTAAAATAAGCTTATTTGGCTTCTTTCTCCTGTTTCTTCGTTTCAAATTCTTTTCTCCTCACATTATCTTTTAATCTTAATTAAAATTAGTATAACTATTCTTTGGAAATACAATTCTTACTTCTGTTCCTACATCTTTTTCAGAATCTAACTCTATATTTAGTCCTAATTTATCACATAGCTTTTTGCATAAGTATAGTCCTAGACCCGTTGATTTCTTTCCAGTTATTCTACCATTATTCCCTGTAAATCCTTTTTCAAATACTCTTGTAATTTCCCCTTTTGGAATACCTATTCCGTTGTCTTTGATGTATAAAACTATTTTCTCATTTTTTGGCACAGCATAAATTTCTAATTTTCCCTTTTCTTCTTTTGCATATTGAATACTATTTTGTAATATTTGACTAATCATAAACACTGTCCATTTACTATCTGTATAAACAGTTTCTTCTATATTGTGGATTTCTAGGCTTACCTTATTAGCTAGCAAACTATTCTTATTTTTCAAAACTGCATTATTCACTATTTCCTTCAAGTTTGATTTGGTAATAATATAGTCTTTTTCTACACTATTACTCCTAGCATAAAATAAGGCTTGTTCTGTATAATTCTCAATTTTACTTAGTTCCTCTTCAATACTTCTCGTTACTTCTGATTTATTATTCTCTATAATCATTTTGCTTGCTGCTATTGGTGTTTTGATTTCATGTATCCATAGTTCAATATATTCTTTGTAGTCTTCTTGTAAGTGTTTATAGGTATTTACATTTTCTAACATAGATTTGCCTGTTTCCTGCAAAATATCTTTTAGTAATTCTCCTTCTATAAAATCTGGTTTTTCCATTACTTCTGATAAAAGATATTTGTTGTCTAACTCTTGCAGTTGCTGTTGTATATGACAATAGAAATGCTTTTTGTGATAATATTCTATACTTAATGCTATCCCAATACCAATAATAGGAATCATGCCAATATATAGCCTAATCCAGAATTCCATTTTAGAAGTTAATAACAAAATTTGTGTACTAATAACAACAAATAGGATAAGTGCAATTAATGCTATTTTTCCTTTTAAAAACTTTTGAAAACTCATTTTAATAGATACCCCTGTCCTCTCCTTGTTTCAATTAAATCTTTTGTTCCTAATTCTTCTAACTTAGTTCTTAACCTTTTGATATTTACACTTAAGGTATTGTCATCAATAAATTCTTCGCTTTCCCATAAGTAGTCCATTATCTCATCTCTTGAAACAACTTGTCCTTGATGCTTTACTAAAAAATACATAATATTATATTCATTTTTTGTTAATTCTATTTTAGCATTTTCCTTTTCTATCATTCTACTAGCAGTATTTAAGTAAAACTCTTTGCAATCTATTTTCTCTCCTTCTATATTGCTACCTTGATTTCTTTTTAAAAGCCCTGTTATTTTCGCTAATAATATTTGTATGTTATATGGCTTTGTAACATATTGATCTGCTCCATAGTTTAGGCTCATTAGTTCATCTATTTCATTATCTCTACTAGTAACCATGATAATAGGAACATTGGATTTCTTTCTAATTTCTTTGCAAATATATTCTCCATCTGTGAAAGGTAAATTAATGTCTAATAAGACTAGGTCTGCTTGGCTATTTAAAATATCTTCTATTGTATTTTGAAACTCAGTTAGACTTTGTGCTATAAACCCATTTCGATTCAAAAATGTTTCTAATTCATTTCTTAGTTTTTCATCATCTTCTACAATTAATATTTTTGACATTACTTTTTCCTCCTGCTAGATTATATCATAACTTTTTGGTTTTTTTACATAAAAATAGGAACAAAACGTTAAATTTTGCCCCTAAATATATTATTTCTTTATACTTTCAATTCATTCTTGCTTTCTTTCTCTAATTGTTTTAAACTCTTCTTTGGAGTAAGTAAATCTTCTGGCATTGTTCCGCCATTTTTGGCAATTGCTTCTCTCTATAATATTTTTTACTCACACATCTTTTTCTGTTTTTAGGTTATTCTCATTCTTTTCTTGTTGTTGTATCTCAAATATTGCTTTTTGACTTTCAATTTCTGCTTTTAGCTCTTCTTCTGTTGGCAAATATGTTTTATATTTTGTTGCAAATAATTGCTCGTTTCCATTTAATATAGAATATCTTGCTACATCTGCATCTGTATCAGTACAAAGTAAAATTCCAATCGTTGGGTTATCATTTTTAGCCTTTTTTAGTTCGTCATACATTCTTACATACATATCCATTTGACCTATGTCTTGATGTGTTACTTGAGTAGTTTTTAGATCTATCAATACAAAACATTTTAAAATATAGTTATAAAAGATTAAGTCAATAAAATAATCTCCTTTTTCTGTACGAATATGTTGTTGCCTTTCAACAAAAGCATAACCTTTTCCGAAGTTCCATTAGAAATTTTTGTAAATTATTTATTATGCTTGTTTCCAATTCTGTTTCTGTATAATTATCATCTAATGAAAATCCTAAAAATTCTGCTATTACTGGATTCTTTATAAATTCTAGTTTGTTCATTAAATAATGTTCTTTATTTTTTTCTTTCATTTCTTGTATTACAGGCTCTTTAGCTTGAGCTTTTAATAATCTATAATAATACTGAGAGGAAACATTTCTTTGCAATGTTCTTACATTCCAAGTTTGCTCTAGTGTTTCTTTTTCATACCATTCTCTTGCTTTTTCATCTTCTACTTGTAATAAAGTCCTATAATGACTCCATGAAAGTATTATATTAGATTTTGCACGCACTGTGTTCAAAATGTTTGGAAACATTTTGTAAAATTTTAAACAATAATATAAGTTTCTAGCATCAAAACCTTTTCCATATTCTTCCTTTAATTCTTTAGATAATTTCTTTATTATTTCTGTACCATAATTTGCTCTATTTTCACCTTTTAATTCTTCCTCTGCAATTCTATAACCAATAAACCAATTTCTTTCAACTAAAGCTATATTTACTGATTGATAAGCATAATCTCTCGCTGATTCAATAATAGAACATACATCTTTTAATACATTATTTGTATTTTGATATTTAATAATCATGGAATTATTATCTTTCTTTTCTAAATCCATTATTTACCTACTTTCTTACTTTAAATTTTAACTAACAAATAATACATCTATTATGTCTTTATATCTATCTTCTAATATTTTTCTAGTTCTTTCACTTAATTTATTATAATCTCTTTCTAATTTTTTCCTAACATATTCTTTACCATCTAATATTGATAAATTCATTTCTTTATAAACTAAAGAAAATAATGATGGTATGCAATCAAAATGTGCTATTACATCTGCATCTGCTACACATTGTTCTTCTATTGTATTTCGTGGTCTATCTTTGCTTCCTCTATGATTTAATACACAGTTCTTAACTTGCTCTATTCTTTCTTTAGGATAATTTAATTTCGTTAATAATTGTTCTGCAATTTCTGCTCCATAAATATGATGTTGTTCTCTTTCTCCATACTCTGATGGCATTGCTATATCATGTAATAATGCTCCTAACTCCACTATTTCCACATCTGCTCCATATTCATTTGCTAGTTTTACTGCATTTTCAACTACATATTTGATATGCTCATTCCAAAAATCGTATCCATCTTTTTCTTTTGACTTTTCACATCTAACTAATAGTTCTTGTTTTATTTTTTCAGTAATTTCACTCATTATTTCACGTCCCCCTAATTTTATATTTACTATTATATTGCACCTATATAAAAATTACAATAGATTTACAAAAATTTGTTTCTTAATCTTTAATATATAAACAAGGCAACTATTAAAATCACCTTGTTTTCTCCTAGCTTAAATCCACCACATCTTCTATTAAACTATCAATATCTACCATATAATTTTTCTTATCCTCTAAATCAATATAAATCGGAAATGTAGTAATATTTTGTTCTTCTATCTTATTTTCTGGATTCATCCATATATTATTACTTCTAAAAATATAAGTCTTTTCATCTTCTACATTATACCATTCACAAATAATGTTATAGGGATGTCTGTTGTTTACTGAATAAGCTGTATTTAATCTTGTTTCTGTATATGTTCCATAGATAATATCTCCCTCTTCTCTTAACTTTTCTTCCCTTTTCTTCTTTCTCCATTTTACAAATAATCCTGCTCCTCCAATACCTGCAAAAAGCAATCCTATTCCTGGGAACATTAAAAATAGCAAATCTAAAGAAGGAATACTAATTTCATTTGGATTTTCTTCGTTGTAATATATCTCAATTTCTTTTCCTTTGTAAAATCCTGAAGAATAACCATTAGCTCTTGCTGTTATTCTTTCTCCATTTACTTCAAAAGATACTAAAGTATAAGAACTATGTTCTCTGCCATAAGAAACTTCTTCTATCACACCAATTGTCTTTACTTTTCCTTGTGTATATAACATGCTAACACAAATAACTATCCCTATCATAGCAAAGATTAATCCTGCTATTAAAAATATCATCCATACTAAATTATCTAATTTACTCTCTTTCATCGTTTTCTCCTTTTTAGACTTGTCTCCAAATCATTTTGTTTTCTTTAAATTCATAAGTAATTTTGTTTTCATCTGCTAGATAAGAAAGATATGACCTAATAGTACTTCCTATTAGCACATATTGATTCGCATTCATTTTTAAAGAATAATGGTCAAATATGTATTTTAGTACTTCTTCAAAAGTAACTTCTTTTTCACAAAAATCATATATTACTTGTATTACATCACAAATAAAAAACAAATGATATTTATTTATTGTTTCTTCACTAAACACACTATCTGCAAGAAATACAACATTATCAGAAGTCTTAATACCGACACATGTGTATTAATAATTCCTTTTTGAATTCTACCATAAGTATTTACAATTATCAATACTGACATAATTTTTCTATTTTTTCATAGAATAGCTATAGTAGGTGACTTTTATGAAAGTGTTTTTTATTACTAAAAGAACAATTCTATTTTCTGTAATTATGATACTATTCTTTGTTTGTGCTTTTTCTGTTTTCCATACTTCTAAACTCCTTACGGTTAGTGCTCCCAATAGTCCTATTCTTTCTGAAGAGTTGGCAAATAAAATTACCAGTTTACCCAAAGAAAAAGGAAAAGTAGCTTATTTGACCTTTGATGATGGTCCAAGTCCTAATGTTACTCCTAAAATTTTAGATATTCTAAAAGAGGAAAATGTAAAAGCTAGTTTTTTTGTCATTGGAAAATATGTAGATAGTTACCCTGAAATTACAAAAAGAGCCTATGAAGAAGGCCATTTTATTGCTAATCATGGATATGACCATGATAGTAAGGTATTATATAAAAGTGATGATAGCTTTCTAGATGAAATTAGAAAAACAGATTTAGCAATTAGTAATGCTATTGAAGTAGAAAATTATTCTTCACATATCTTTCGCTTTCCTACTGGATATATGTCTTCACATCATAAAGTACAAAAAAAGAATTGTTTGAAACTGCTTACTCAAATGGATTACACTTATATAGATTGGAATTGTTTAAATAATGATTCCATGAAAAAATATTCTAAAGAACAATTATTGAACAATCTAAAGAAAACTATGAAAGGAAAAGATACTTTAGTTATTTTAATGCATGATACTAAATTTGTAAGTGATTCTTCTACTGCTTTAAAAGATTCTATTGAATATATTAGGTCACAAGGTTATACGTTTGATAATTTTTATAGCTTGTTTCCTTAGTAAGAAAATGCAACTTACTAAAAAGTAAGTTGCATAACCTTGTTATATTAAGCATTTATAAAATATTCTTTATACCATAGCAAAAATGCATAGGCAGTATAAATCTTACGATGTGTTTGTTCTTTTCCTTGATAATGATTATCTAGCATTTCTATTAATTTCTTTGTGTCAAAAAATTCTTTTGCATAATCTGCTTCAAACTCTTTCTTTACTAAGTTATAGTATTTCTCCTCTTTAATAAACTCTTTAAATGGTACTAAAAATCCTAACTTTGGACGGTCAAACCATTCTTCTGGAATTTTTTCTGCCGCTGCTTTTCTTAAAGCATATTTGCTTAAGTTATTCTTTATCTTATACTCTTTTGGTAATGTCAAAGCTAATTTTAGTATTTCTTTATCTAAATATGGAACTCTTAATTCTATTGAATGAGCCATTGTCATTTTATCTGCTTTTAGCAAAATATCATTTGGTAACCATAAGAACATATCTACATATTGTTTTTTTGTAACATCATCTAAATCTTTTACCTTTTCAAAATATGGTCTTGTAATATCCTTTGATTTAATATCTGTCTTGTACTTATCAGTTACAATCTCATTTGCTTCTTCATCTGTATATACTTTCGCTTGTCCAATATATGATTCTTCTACATCCTCTGCTCCTCTAATAAAAAATTGTTTTCCTTTGATATCTGGTAGTTTCCCCGCTATTTTTCCATTGAAACGGCGAAGCCACTTAGGTAGTTGACGATATCCTGTAATTACCTTACTTTCTGGATAAGTTTGATATCCACCAAATAACTCATCTGCACCTTCTCCTGATAAAACAACTGTTACATCTTTTCTGGTTAATTCACTTAAGAAATATAATGGTACTGCTGATAAGTTGGCATGAGGTTCATCTGAATGATATTGTACTTTTGGTAATGCCTCAAAGAATTCTTCTGCTGAAATAACTTTATCTTCATTTTTAATCTCAAGCATTTGACTTAACTGCTTTGCTGGTTCAATTTCATTAAATCCATTTTGTTCAAATCCTACTGTAAATGTTTCATTTGGTTTTAAAATAGATACAATATATGAAGAATCTATACCTGAACTTAAGAATGACCCAACTTTAACATCACTAATTTTATGAGCCTCTACACTCTTTTCTACTTCATTGCCAATTTGTTTTACTAAGTCCTCTTCTTTGATTTTCTCTTCGCTTGGTTTGAATTCCAAATTAAAATATGGTCTAATAGTTAAATTTCCATTTTGATATCTTAAATAGTGACCTGGTTTCAACTTATATACATCTTTAAAGAATGTTTCTTCCATAGGATTATATTGGAAAGTTAAATAAGTTTTTAAAGCTTGATCATTTAACTGCTTTTTAAAATCTGGATGTGGCAAAAAGGCTTTAATTTCAGAACCGAAGAAAAGAGTATTGTTCATATTGGCATAATAAAATGGTTTGATTCCAAATATATCACGAGCTGCAAATAGTTCCTTCTCTCTTATATTATAGATAACAAAAGCATACATTCCTCTTAGTTTATCTAAGATTTTTTCTTGATATTCTTCATAGCCATGAAGGATAACTTCTGTATCTGTTTTTGTTGTAAAAACATGCCCTTTTTCTTCTAAGTCTTTTTTTATCTCTTGAAAGTTATATATTTCTCCATTAAATAAAATAACCATAGTTTTATCTTCATTATAAATAGGCTGACTTCCGCCTGCTAAGTCAATAATACTTAGTCTTCTAAAAGCCATATGTAAAGTATCATCAGTATATAATCCTTCACTATCTGGTCCACGATGCACTATTTTATTGCTCATATTTTGTATTACTTGTTTATCCTTATTTTTTTTATTAATATATCCTACAAATCCACACATACTATTGCTCCTTTTTCAATAATTCGTTGCATTTTATCTTACCTATATTAATATCTCTTTTTACACTTTTTGTCAATAAATTTATGACAAAAATATAGTCTATCTTGTCAAATCTTATTTCAACAAAATAAACTATATTTTCCTAAATTCTATATGGCTTTTGTTAATATCTCTGCTCTTCCTTGATGGAACAACTCACTTAGGCTGTCTTGTTCAATAATATTTTCTTTTTGTGCCTTTCTTAGTGTTTGCATAAATGGAAGAAAATAATTGTCATCATTTTCTACATAATCTTCTTTTGTAATAGGATAATGTCTTATAATAATTTCTTCTTGATTTTTAAAGTTTTGGTCAATAATTTTGCTAATTTCTTCATCAAATAGTAAATTCATATAGTCCATTACCTTTTCGTGGTCTTTCATTTTATTCATAGCACTAGCGTAATAATAAATTACTCTTAACAAAGTAAGTGTCTGACTTTGTGGAGCAATGTTTTGAGCAATAAATATAATATCTTCTAATACTTTTTCTGCTTTTTCATATTCCCCTTTCATAATATAACAAATTGCTAAGAAATACTTTGCTCCATTTCCTATATCTTCACATGGAAGTACTTGAGTATCCTTTAATCCCATAAACATATCTAATGAATTAAATCCAATTTCATTTACTTGTATTTCCAAATTTTCTATCACATCATCTATATTTGCTAAAGAAATTCTACTTATATCTTTCAAATAATATTGTAATTGTTCATAAGACTGAAATCTTCCAGCTTCTTTTGCTTGACTTACTTCTGTCATTCCTGGTATGATAATACGATAACTTGGAAAGCCTAAAGAAGAAACATCTCTTATTAAAATATCTTTTCCATCTTTTAAAAGTGCTTCTATCATTTGATTTAAAATCTCGTTATTGTTTAAATGAGATACATCTTTTCTTGGAGTAAACTGATATGTTTTTTGATTCGAAAATATTTGATATGGAACAGTTGCTACATTTAAGTTAACAAATTCTCTGATATTTTCTTCTGTTTCAATATCTTCATTTTTGAAATCAAATAAACAACTTTGTGCATAGTGATATATATCCATTCCTTGTGCTGCTTCTGTAAAACATCTTTCCATTGCAATTCCATAATCAGGATGTGCACCTAGCTTAAACCCAAATCGTCCTGTATTTTTTTGTAGAATAATCAAACCTGCTACTGGATATTTTCCACCAAAAGAACAATCTACTAGTTTGCATACATATCCTTCATTGCTTTTTAACTTTTGTATCATTTCTTGTACTTTAGGAAATTTACTAATATAGTCATCTGGTATTTCAGGTACAGCTACTCTTTGATAAAGAAGTTGCATAGTAACATATCTTTCTAAAATCTCTGAAATTCCCTCAATCAAAGCTTCTTCTGGACTATTTCCTGCACACATCCCATTAGTTCCATATAGGTGACAAGATAAAACATGTGGTATATATACTGTTTTTTGTTCTTTCACACTATAATGTGGTAAACAAATAACTTCTTTTTTTCCTTTTAGAATTTCTTGCATTAGCTCTAATTTGGTACTACTTTCTTGATTTTTTTCATAGATTTGCTCTATAAAATTATCTTTTTGACTAACAATTTCTTCAATTGTTAATTTCTTTTCATCTACTGAATATACAAAAGGATATTCTAAAGTCTCTTTTTCTTGTCTAAATACAAACATTCCATTTTGATATCTTTCTAAAAATTCTGCATACCCACTTGCCATGGCATATTCTTTTGTCATTCCTTTTCCATTTTGTCCAATGTTCGTTCCTTTAATACACACACGCAAAGAATAGGTACCTACTTTACTTTTCTTTCCCCAATTTTCTTCTACTTCCACATGATGCTTTTTTAAAATCTCCTTAATTCTTTTTACGGTTTTGTCTGGTGTTGTTTCTTTGTATCTTCTCTCTTGTAATTCGCTCATT
>CANDRW010000029.1 GCA_947388675.1 uncultured Clostridium sp.
TTGATTTAAATGAACTTCCTACATTAATTGAATTATATGTAGAAACTTTAAAAGAGCTATATCCAGATTTAGTAGAGAAAAAAGATATTATCAAAGAAGTTATTGTAGCTGAGAAAGATAAATTTGTGAAAACTTTAGCAAATGGAGAAAGAGAATTTAATAAAGCAGTTGCAAAATTAAAACAAGAGAATAAAGCAGTTATTGATGGACATACTATATTTAAACTATATGAAACTTATGGTTTTCCACCAGAAGTTACGCAAGATTTAGCAAAGGAACAAGGCTTTAAAATAGAAATGACAGAATTTGACAAGCTATTTAAAGAACATCAAGAAAAATCAAGACAAGGTAGTGAGCAAAAATTTAAAGGTGGCTTAGCTGAACAAAATGAACAAACTACAAAATATCATACAGCAACCCACCTTCTAAATGCAGCATTAAAAGTAGTGGTAAGTCAAGATATTCACCAGAAAGGTTCTAATATTACAACTGAAAGAATGAGATTTGACTTTAGTTGTGATCATAAACTAACAGAGGAAGAAAAGCAAAAAGTAGAAGAGTTAGTAAATGAATGGATAAAACAAGATTTTCCTGTTACAATAGAAGTAATGAAAAAAGAAGAAGCAGTGCAATCGGGGGCAGAGTGTATGTTTATTGAGAAATATCCAGATGAGGTTACAGTATATACAATAGGAGATGTGTCAAAAGAAATTTGTGGAGGTCCTCATGTAACACATACTGGAGAGCTTGGATATTTTACAATTAAGAAAGAAGAAGCAAGTTCAGCAGGTGTTAGAAGAATTAAAGCAATATTAAGTTAGCCGTGCGAAGCAAAGCGAGCTACGGATAACTTATGCAGAAACAAAGTGTAGCAAAGTTAGCCGTGCGAAGCAAAGCGAGCTACGGATAAGTTATGCAATTGAACTAAAGTGAAATTGCTAACCTTAAAGAAGGAGAAGAAAATGGAAGATTGTATTTTTTGTAAAATTATAAAAGGAGAAATTCCTTCAGAAAAAGTGTATGAAGATGATGATATTTTAGCATTTAAAGATATTCAACCAGCAACGCCAATTCATGTACTAGTAATTCCAAAAAAACACATTGCAAACTTAATGGAAGTTTCAAATGAGGATAGTGAATTAATGGGGAAAATTGTAGTAGTAATGCAAAAAATAGCAAAACAATTGGGCGTGGATGAAAAGGGATTTCGCATTATTTCTAATTGTGGACCAGATTCAGGACAAGAGGTTATGCATTTACATTTTCATTTACTAGCAGGTAGAACAATGGGACCAAAAATTGTTAGTTAAAGAAACAAAAAAATGTAGAAAAATTTCAAAAAGTATGGTATAATAATTATATGATTGGGAACTTCTATATAAAGGAGGGATACAAATGTTTAATGGTAAATATAATAAGGCATTAACTGTTCTATTAGTTGTTGCAATTGTTGCTATTTTTGGTATTCTTATTTATGTTGGAATAGATTGGTATAAAGCTTATACTACAGGAAGCGATGTAGATGACGGGGTAGACCAATTTGATGGATATATCAATAATACAATGGCTAACAAACCAAAAAATGAAGAAAATAATATAATAGATATAGTAGAACCAAATATTGATGTCAATAATACAGTAACTAACACTAATAGTAATGGTGGTGATTCCACTTCAAGTAGACCAAAATATAAAGGCTTTTATATGGTAGGAAAAATTGAGATTCCTAAAATAAAATTAAATTGCCCTGTTTTGGAAAAAGCAACAGATAGTGCTATTGAAGTAGCAGTAGCGGTATTAAACGGACCGGGAATTAATCAAGTGGGCAATACAGTTATTATAGGTCATAATTATAGAAATGGAACTTTCTTCTCTAATAATAAAAAATTAGAAATAGGAGATAAAATCTATTTAACAGATTTATCAGGTAAAAAAGTTACATATACAATTACTAAAAAATATAACACATCAACAGATGATGCCAATTATATGGTAAGAGATACAAAAGGAAAAAGAGAAATTTCATTATCTACTTGTACAGATGATTCTAAACAAAGATTAATTATTTGGGCAGAAGAAAAATAAACAAACAGATTAAAAAATCGCATAATACTCTTGACAAACTGATAATAAATATTGTAAAATTATAAATGCGTTGGGCAACAGCGCATTTATGGTGGATGTGGCGTAGTTGGTTAACGCGCCAGTTTGTGGCACTGGAGATCGTGGGTTCGAGTCCCATCTTCCACCCCACTAAATATATTGGGCTGTAGCTTCCCGAAGCTGTGTGAGCGAAGCGAATTACAGATTCGTAATGCGGAAACATTGCAAAAAAGCTAAAATATATTGGGCTGTAGCTTCCCGAAGCTGTGTGAGCGAAGCGAATTACAGATTCGTAATGCGGAAACATTGCAAAAAAAGCTAAAATATATTGGGCTGTAGCCAAGCGGTAAGGCACTAGACTTTGACTCTAGCATGCGGTAGTTCGAATCTACCCAGCCCAACCAAGATTACCACATTCGTTAAAGAATGATAAAAACGAATAAAAATTGATAAAATAAGAAAAAATGCAGTAAAATCAATACTTTTAGCGAGTATTGATTTTTTACTTTTTAGATAAAAAAATATAGAAAAAGATATAAAATGATAATAATCTAATGAAAATCTAATGAAAAAATCTAGTGAAAAAATGAGAAGGTCAACAAACCTTCTCAACATATTTTTCATCTTGTTCAATTTTCTGTTTCAGAACTGTTAATTCGTAAAGTAACATATCCTTGTCAGATTTACTTAAATGAGATTTTTGAGCATTAGACAACAAATTACTTATTTCTCGAAGTAAAATTGTTCTAGGACTAACCTCGGCATAATTTATGCCCATATCAATATAATAGTTTTGACTATCTTTGCTGTGCTTCTTTTTATATTCTTCAAAAGCATCGAAATAGGTGTCAAGTGTAACAGTAATCTTTTTGTGACCAAGAAAGTCACGAACTAACTCAGCTGGCATACCACTTTCAATTTTTCTTGTTGCTGCAGAGTGTCTTAAAACATATTGTGTTTCATCAAAACCAGCTCCGACATCGTGCTTATCACAATATCTTTTAAAAGCAGAATTGGAAGATGAGATAGAAATGAGAGAACCATCTTGATTACAAAATAGAAGGTTATTTTCATTTGGAATTGATAGTGGCAGTGCTTCTCTTAAAATTAATTCTAAATCATCATCTATATCAATATCCCTCAAACCAAAATATGTCTTAGTTCGATTACCAAGTTTGGTATGACCATTTTTATCTTTTGTCAAAGTATTTCTAATATGTAATTTTCTTTCCTCAAAATCGATATCCTTATCTTTATCAATAGCATAAGCTTCGCCGTGGTCGCAAACCTGCGAATAACATGGAAAGCCAACCATACTTATATTTTATATTTGCTTCATCTATATGTGATAAAAATTCTTTTTGCTGCTTTATGGTGAATGCTTTTACCTTTTCAGGAGCAATAATGCTACGTGGCATTGGAAATTCATCCTCGTCATCAAGCGGATTACATCTTATAATTTCTTTTCGCACAGCACGAGTCAATGCAGATTTCAATAAACCTATATCTTTTGAAATAATAGATTGAGAATATTTTGTCATATAATTATAATATCCGTGGTAATCAGCTTCAGTAACATCTTGAAGCGGAATAAGCACAAAGGGATGCTTCTTAAACCTTTTCAGTTTATTCTGATTTTCAACATAAGTGTTATCACCAGTACGTTTTTTGTCATGTCTATTTTCTACAATATCTTCTAGAATATCATAGAGTGTGATTTTGCTTTTATTTAAGTAAATATTATGCTTTATTTTTTCTAAATTATCTAAGTTTTTCTGAACTGCATCTTTTTTCTTTTTTGAATATTGTGGAGAAGTAGGGGAGCCATCTTTCTTAGTATTTTGATTTACAATAGTTTCATAACAATAATATCTATCGCAATATTTTAAACATTCAGTGCAATTTTTACATTTATTACACTTTAGTTTGCAGTTTTCTCTATTATCACATAATTCTTGATGATCACAATTTTGGCAAACACTGCAAATTTCACCAGATAACTTTTTCTTTTGTTTTTTTATAAAAGTAGAAATTCCACCTTCACCATTAGCACGACGAGAGCCTTTCTTATTACCCATAAAAATAACCTCCAATTTTCTTATATTTATTTTCATAAACACTTGAAAAATGAAGGCTCATTTATTATAATAAATAAGTAATCACTTTCCAAAGGTGTTTACGTAGAGGATAATGTGTGTAGTTCGGCAAAAAAACTATGATAACACATTATCCGTTTAATTATAAAACTTTGCTCAGTATTGTTATACCAATATGTCGAGCAGGCAATAATATTGTATAGAATATTATTGCCATATAAACGAATAAAAAGTATATTTTCATAAAATACAAATATAATTGTTGACATTTATTTGTAAAAAAGTTACAATTATAATACCAAAAGGGAATAACCCTTTGTTCGGTGTACAGATAAGATTAGATTGAAAAATTAAGTGTATTGTAAATGCACCTACTTATTTGGGAGAGCTAGACGACTAGCTCTTTTTTTATAACTACTATTTTGAACAATATGAAAAAAGAGACTTAAGTTTCCCTAAATCTCTTTTAAATACTATTGCAAATGTCCTATTTGCAATGTTCTTGTGATAAAAGTATACGTTGTTTAAACTGAAAGTATTCATAATTTAAAAAAACTTATCCAAAGTTTTTTGTACTAGTTAAACAACACTAGAACTTTACATAAATAGTTCTTTTCTAGTAACTTCATTATAACAATATTTTTACAATTTGTAAAGAGATTTTTAGTGTTTTCAATAAAGTTTTTACGATTTTCGTTAAATTTTTATTGATTTTTATGAATAAAATCAATAAATTGATTAATATTTTCAGTATTTGTTAATTTAAAAACAATATTTAGATCATCTTGTGCTTTATTTCTTTCAGCTTTTAATTTTTCTATGTAATTTAATTTATCATTTAACTTACGTTCATTTTCTTTGACTTCAGCCATTAAACCAACAGTATCATAAATAGATAAATTAACTTTTTTCATATCTGAATTTGATAATTTAGTTATATAGTCACCTAATCTGGCTTTTGCAACTGTTTGAATATGAGAAAGATTAACATATCCATCTACTATTATAGAACCATCTTCATTAAATTGAGTTTCTATTCCTGCCATACATGGAAGTTCTTTATCAGTATGAGTTATAGGAGCAACTATAACTGTACCAGAGTTGAAGTTTCTAATATCATTTTGAATAATTACACAAGGTCGTTCTTTTTGAATTTCAGAACCAATTCCAAAACCAAAATTGCAATGATAAACTTCTCCTCTTTTTACTTTTCTATTCTTAGCTCTATGGGAGATACTGTTTAGGAATACTTGCTCTTGTACCCATTTCAATATATTTTGTATTTTTTCAGTTTCTTTATCCATTATTGTTTTGCTCCTTCTTTTTATTATTTTTTTAATTGTTATTTAAAAGCACTATTATTTTCTACTTTTACAACTTCGCCTAAAATTTCTAGGTCGTCAAAACTAAAATCGTATTGAGTAGGAAAGTTCCACATATTCATAGCTTGTAATTCTACTTTTCCATCGTCTGATTTAATAACTTTACGAATAATAGGAGTACCACCTTTTATTTTTAACAGATAAGTTTTTCCATTCAAGAATTCAGTATATTTCTTTATTATAGCTATATCTCCAACATCTAGAAGCGGAGCCATAGAATTATCAGATGCATATATTGCAAAAAAGTTTGAAGGATCTTCCTCAGAAATATCCGTTCTATAAGAATATGGAATAGTTTGAATTACCTCATTAGTAGAAAGATTTATAACATTGATTGTTGTAAGTTTATTCTTTCCATAATCTTTATCCATTGGGACGTTATAGCCCATAAGCCAAACGGGGTTAACATTATAAAATGAAGCAAGAACCTCGATTACAGGTAGTTTAATTTTCTCAGTTTCTCCATTTTCCCACCTTAAAATAGTACTTTTATGAACATCGGCTTTTTTTCCAGCTTCTTCTAATGTAATATGTCGTAGCTCACGAGCTTGTTTTAATCTTACTCCTATTTTTTCAAAGATAATTTTTTCCATAACAATTCTCCTAACTGTATAAATTATAACATATTTTGTAAGTTTTGCAACATTTTTTGTAAAAAAAGCAAAAAAAGTTGCAAAATGCTATTGACATATCAAGAACTTCGTGTATAATGTTAATAAAGTTGCAAAAAGCAACAAGAGAATAGGAGGTGTAATAATGATAAATACAGCCAAAATGAAGGGGAGAATTGCAGAAAAGGAAAAAACTATACAGGCTATAGCACCAGATATTCCTTGTTCTCCCTATACATTAGGTCAGCAAATTGGAAATAAAGCACCAATGAATTTAGATACAGCCAAAAGATTATGTGAGATATTGGATATTTCAGATGATGAATTTATAGAATTTTTTTTGCAAACAAAGTTGCAAAATACAACAAAATAAGAAAGAAAGGAGGAAAGCATGGAAGAAAAAATAAAAATTTTTTATGGAAGTGAAGAAGAAGGAGCAACGGAGATATTAAATAAGTCAGAAACTGAACAAAAGATATTAGAATTATTAAAAACGAAAGAAATTGAGAAGATAGAAGTTACTTATAAAAAGAGAGAGCCAGCTTGTACAGCCGACTCAAAGGTTTAAAGATTGTCTTTTAACCATTTATCAGTACATAACACATTTCGCCAAGCGGCTTCACCAGTCAATCGAGCAACAAACAATTTGTCATCAGCATCCACATAAGATTTTAAATTGTCTCTTATTTCAGAAGACGATGAAGAGGATTTTACAATCCAAACTGATTCTAGTATATGAGCAAAAGTACCATAATTTCTAATTGCTTCATATAACTTAGAATAATCCTTATCAGCTACTAAATCGTAACTAATTACAAAAGAAGACATATAATTACACCTCGCTTTCGACAAATTAAAATATTTTTTTCTTAAGTATGAGGTAAGTATACAACAGATCAACAAATAAGTAAATAAAAATTGCGAAGTGACACAATGCGAAAAGAAAGGAGAAAAGCATGAATATACAAGAAGCGGTAAAAGAAGGCATGGAACAAAAGAAAATGATAAAGCGAAAAAGCTGGAAAAGTCCGGAAAGACTTATTCCAACTAATGATCCATATAATCTTATGGCTGGATATGTAAGCTCAGAAAAAAGAGTATGCAGAGGATGGCAACCAATGGCAGATGATTTAATGGCAAATGATTGGGGAGTTACTAGCGAAAGTTACCAAAATTTAACTTTATCTATGTAAAATACAACCTAAAAGAAAGGAGAAAATTATGGAGGAAGAAACTAAGAGATTAGTAAATGAGAAGGTAAGAGAATTAATCAATAGTGATAATTTGACAGATTTGAACAAAGCAATTGAATTATTAAAAGCATTAAATAATTCGTCAAAGAATGAGTAAACAAATTAAAACTAAAAAGAAGGAGAAAAAAATGTTAAAAGAAGAAAAAATGCCGAACTACACACAGAAAACACAAGAGAATGAATTAGACGTAATTATGAGAATATTGAAAATTATTGAATGCAAATTGCAAAAAATAGTAAATAGAGCCAAAAAAGAACAAACAGAGTGCAAGTCTGAATGTTCTAAACAGAAGATTGAAGCGGTAAAACGTGAGGTAAATAATTTGGAATTAATCTTGGAAAATATTGGGCAATGATTTTTCAGCAAATTCAAGAAGAGCATCAAGAAATTCATCATAATTTTTGAAGCTTGAATTTTCACTAATAAGTTTATCTATATTAGGTATTTTATACATTCTATTTTTATCATCAAAAGTAAATACACCTAATGCATGATAAAAATCTAAGGCAGAATTGAAATTAGTGTGTTGTTTATAAAAATCATTTTCTAAGAAAAAATCTTCATCCACTAACAATTTTTGACCAAAATTTTTACTCAAAATAACCACCTCACTTTCAAGGTGATTATAACACAAAATAGAGAAAAAGAGAAAGGAGGAACTATATGTGCAAAAGCAAATTAAACCGACACTAAATTGGGAAGATGCTCCAGATACAATAGATTACAATGATCTTGCTAAAATTTTAGGAGTATGCTCAGATACAGCAAAAGATATTTTTGATGCCAGGCAATTTCCAAAAATTAAAGGTTTAGGAGTAAAAAGAAAAGCAGATAAAGATATAGCAAAACTATATTTGCAAGGCTTATATAGCCCTGAAACAGTGAGAGATACTAGACAAAACTTAATTCTTATAGAACTACAAAAAATAAATGAAAAATTGGAAAAACTAACAGAACAGGAGAAAAAATGCGAAGATACATAAGAATGACCAAAATTTATGTAATTTTAAAGTTTTTAACTATTAAATATAAAATTTTTCGGAAAGAGGTAAGAAAATGGAAAACGACATTTTTATTAAAATTATGAATTTAATCGAAACAGACACAAAAATGCCACGATTGGAAAAAGATGTAATAGAGTGGCTAGAAGAAAGTGAACAAAATAAAAGCATTTATGAGATTTATAAATTAGCATCTAATGCTAGAAAGATATAAATAGGAGGTGAAAAGTATGGGATATATAGCAGTAACAGTATTAGGAATAATTGCTGGTGTTCTTTTCATGAAAGCGATAGACAATAAAAAGATTTTAGAACTTATCCAAGAAAATTATGAACTACATACGTGGAAGAATAACAATATAGATGCAGTAGAAAAGAATATAGAATTGAACAAAACGCAAAGAAATATAAGAAGCATCATTACTAAAGGTAGACAAAAAGATGAAATGCATACAATCATATTATTAGAAATAGAAAAAGAGTTATCTATGAACCGCTAAATTACATATTATAACCCTTTTGGAAAATAAATTATATAAATTCATTTCTTTTTAAATTGTATCACGATTAAGAAAGAAATGCAAGAGAGGAATTGAAATGGAACAGAAACAATTAAAAAGAAGTATATGTAGTTTTCTATTAAATATCAAAATGAAGAATACAGCAATAGGGCTGTGTTACTGGATAACTGCAATAAACTATTATATTTCATTAATTAAAGAAAATTCATATCAAGTAGTACGAATGAACGATGTATATGAAACAGTAGCACAAGAGCATCATACAACGATACATAGTGCAGAAAAGGCAATGAGATATGCAAAAGAGCAATGCAATTACCAGAATGGACTAAGAGTAGAGCACAAATTAAAAAACTTTGAATTTCTAATTTTATGTAGCAACAGATTTTTAGAAAATGTTTCATGATAAGCGGTGGTAAATGTCGAATGAAATGTAAAAACATAAGAATAAGAAGCAGAAAGTATCAGAAGTATTATTACTGCATGAGAAAAAAACAAGAAATTGACATTTCTAATTGCTATAACTGCAGCTATAAGGAATATAAACAATATAGAAAAATGAACCAAAAGAGCAAAAAGTTAAGACAACTGGAAGATAACAGAACAAGCATAATTACTGAAGATATGGAACATTGTTATTTATGCCAAAAGATGATGAAAAAGCACGAAGTAAATAAACATGAAGTATTCTTTGGAACAGGCAATAGAATTCAAAGTATGAAATATGGACTAATAGTTCCGCTTTGCAATAATTGTCATACGATAGACAATTTATCTGTACACAATAACTATTTTACAGATATTAAACTAAAACAACTAGGGCAGAAGATATTTGAAGAGAGATATTCGCATGAAGAATTCATGAGAATATTCAAGAAAAATTATTTGTAACAAAAGTAAAGAAGGAGAAAAAACGTGGATTATGAAAAACAATTAGAAGCTTTTTATTCTAATCTTAATTACAATCCGATTTCTGCAAACGCAATGACTTTGTATCAAGCAATTTTGTTTATTGCACATACAGCAAATAAGATTGATCAATTAAGTATAGCAAATACAAGGCTTATGAGTATCTGTAATCTAACACTAAAACAATTCCAAGCAGCAAGAAACGAGATTTTGACTAAAAAATATATCGATTATAGAAAAGGTAGAAACCAAAATGACGCACCAAAATACGCAGTGGCAATACTTTACGGTCATACTTGTAGCAAAATAGGACAACCAGAAGGGCAAGCGGAAGGTATAGTACAAAGGCAACCGCATAGGCAAGCGGAAGGTATGGCACTGGGGTACATTAATACACTACACTATATCACTACACTAGACTTATTTTTTAATTATATAAATAATAGCACGCAAGATTTTTTCGAGCAAGGAAATGACAAGATAAACTTTCAAGACAAAGCAATTATAGTTATGCATCTAAAGAGGCTACGGCATTTTAGTAGAAGATGAAAGAATACTAGATTTGTTCACAGTAAATAAATTGATAGAAACAAAGATATTTTACTGGGCAATTAAGGAGTTGTACTTTAGTTCATATAGAGCATTGCTCAATAAACTTACATACAACAACTTATGTTTAAGGTTTTTGAAATCGAAAGAATATGTCGCAAGTGAAAATGGAATTGATTTAGAAAGAGTAATTGCGTATTTCATTAAATGTTTGCAAACCGAATTAAAGGAGGAAAAGTAATGCTACAGGATATCATTAACAAGTCGATAACAAGAAAAACACCAGAAGTGCATGAGAAATTTATGTATATATCCACGAAAAGTCAAGTTATAAATTCAGATAAGAAAAAAATATACGAATACTACATCTGTGACAACTGCGGATCAGAAATAAGGATAGAAGCAGAAAAAAATAGGATGACAGGTGGAATTATTACAATACCATATAGCCTAACGAGAAGCAAGCCTTTAAAGTTGGCACTATGCAATAAATGCATAGGAAAAGTCGAAAAACAATTTACTGAAAGAAACATGATTGAAGATAACAGAAAACATATTCCAGAAGTGGAAGGATGTGCTACAGATGAAGTTGAATCCGAACAGGAAATATTATAGAGGAGCAGATGGAAAAATAAGGAGGTTGAAATAATGGGTAAGGAAAATATAGAAGCTGCAAAGCAGCAGATTGAGAAGACAAGAGAAACAACAAAACAATTATTTAGAGAGAATCGTGATAAGACAAGAATAGCAGAAATATACTTAACTCAACTACACAGAGAAGAAGATTTAATACATGAATTTGCTGAAACTATTAGTACATTAGAATTATATATTTTAGGCGAGGAGGAAAGCAATGATAATAGTAAGTCAAGATAAAGAAATTATAAATTTCGATAATGTAACAAGAATTTTTATTGCAGATTTTTCAGAAGATGGAGATGGATTTGGAATTGGAGCAGACACTAATAGTGCAGAAAGTCAATGTTGGGACTTAGGATATTACAAAACCGAAGAAAGAGCAAGAGAAGTATTGCAGGAGATAGTTGAAGTATTCAAAGAAGAAGAGTTTTTCCATATTAGAAAATCAAGCTTAAATAATTTAGATGAATTTACAGAACCAAAATATATATTAAAACCTGTAAGTAGACAAAAAGTATATGAAATGCCAACAGAATAGGAGAAAAATATGACAGAGGGAGAGAAGGAAGCAATAGAGATAATGACAAAAGTAAGAGATAAAAATGTACACACTTTTGTTGATGAACTTACAATGGTCTTAAATCTAATTCAAAAACAACAAGCAGAACTAGAAAAGAAAGATAATATTATAAGAGAATTGGAAGAAATATTTTATGATTATGAACTATGTGAATATGAAATCACAGATTGTAGATATAGAAAATGTGAATATATAGCAGATACTGAAAGACCACCATGTAAAGATTGTATTCAACAATATTTTGAAAAACAAGTAGAAAAGGAGTAAATAGTGAAGTATCATTGTTTTTTTGAACAGTCTCGGAACATTTAAGAACGAATTTCAAAAATTGGGTTATGAAGCATACGACTATGATATACAAGATGAATTTGGGCAAACAGATTATGTATGTGATTTGTTTGTAGATATAGAAGAAGCATATCAAAACAGAGAAAGTGTATTTGACAATATAAAACAAACGGACACTATAATAGCATTTTTTCCTTGCGTGAGATTTGAAGATCAAATACAAATGGCTTTTCGAGGAACTCAATTTCAAATGAAGAAATGGACTGATGAACAAAAGCTAGAATATGATTTGAAATTACATAGAGAATTATCAGAGCTTTATGAAGTCATAACCAAACTTGTAATTGTATGTTTAAGAAGAAAAATAGCATTAATTATTGAAAACCCATACAGTAAGACCCATTATCTCACGAAGTATTGGGCAATTCAAGCTAAAATAATAGATAAGGACAGGACAACACGAGGAGACTTCTACGAGAAGCCAACGCAATATTGGTTTATCAACTGTAAGCCGAAATATAATATGATTTTAGAAGCTCAGGTATGGAATAAGAAGAAAACAATAGAAAATGTACATAACAAGACTGAAAGAAGTTTAATATCAAGCGATTATGCAAATAGATTTATAAGAGAATTTATTTTAGAAAGTGAGGACAAGCAATGCTAAATAGAGTTTTAATAAAAGCAATATTAGAGCAATTATTAGAAGATACATTTTCATCAACTTCTATACTGCCTACATACACAATAAAAAACGTGAACTATAAATTAGTCAAAAAGTGGGAAATAGAAATAAATACATTATTAATAGAAAACAATTTGATAATAAATAAAAAAAATAAAATAGTAGTAAACAATTGGGTGCAACTAATGCTTGGTTATGAACAATTAAAGCAAAGATTAAAACAAAATCTAATAGAAAATATTAAAGAGGTGCAAAATGCTAAGTGAAGGAGAAATAGAAAAAGCTAAAGAAATTTTATATCCACTATCAATTGGAGATTTTATAACTTGGTTTACAACAGATGGAGTTATAAAAGTAGAGTTAGCAGTAGAACTATTATTAAAATACATAGAACAACTAGAAACAGATAAGCAAAAGCTAATAGAGAAGTTAGAAGATATGAAAAGAATATGTAATGTAGTTGTTCAAAGTGGTTTTACTGATGATGGTTATATTCAAGGAAAAGAAGAACTTATTGAAGAAATCTTAGAATTTTTGAAAGGAGAAATAACAAATGATAATACCATGCTACCACGGTAGACCAATGAAGAAATTGGCGGAATATCCAAATCTTATTTTATTTCAAGATGTCAAAACTAAGATAAAAGTATCATATACAAAGCAAGAACTTGGGATGAATACAAAACAAGTAGCACAAGAAGAACTGAAACAGCTTAATAGAAAACCACATGACAAAGTAAAATTCTAGGAGGAAAATTTGAAAAAGAAAAACAATAATGAGGTATTAGAATGGCAAATGAAAAATCAAATAATATAAAAATGGCAATATTCAGAATGATTTGTAGGAATGATGCTAGTATTATGAATCCACGGTTATGTCATAAGTACAAAAGGATTAGCAGAAATACAAAACATTTCATATTACAAAGCTAGAAAGTATTGTAAAGAGTTAGAAAAAGAAGGCTTAATAGAACATATAAGAAAATATATACCAGCAGAATTTGATTATGAAACAGGAATGGAATTACAACAAGAGGCATTTTGGAATATAGGCTGGAGAACAACTAAAAAAGCATTAGAAAATGAAATATGGAAACAAGAAGAGACAGAAGAAGAAAGAATAAGAAAAGAAGTGTGGGGAGAGTGAAAAGCTATGTCTAATATTTACAATATGGATGGAAAAAAGAAAGTAGTAATTACAGAAGAGCTACCAACCAATATTACATATAAAGAAATTATGAAAATAGTTATAGAAAATGCAACAGAAGAGGGAAGCCACAAAATATTTTGCAATGGTGGAATTAATATGTGTCCCTCAGATGTATTAGGTTGTACTAAGTGCTGGACTGATGCAGTAGAAAAGATAAGAAAGGAAAAATCTAATGAAAGTTAAATTTATAAATATTGGTGCTCGTAATGCTAACTTTATAAAAGAATATGATGGAGAGTTAAATTATGAATGGCTTTTGAAGCAAGTAAGACCTTACTTGCTAAGTCCAAATATAGGTTTTAACTATAACAAGAAGCGGAACAATAACTGTGTTTGCAGGGATGCAAACAGTTGGAGAAATAGAGGTGGAACCATAAAAATGAGTAAAAATTTATTAGGAAAACATGTTGTTACATATGACAATCATGAAGGAATAATTATAAATCAATATAAACCAACAGGAAGAAACCAAGAGAGTGTACATATACAACAACGAGATGGTCGTATATGGTTTTGCCCAATAGATAATATAAAAATGGAGGTGTAAAATGCCAGAAAGTAAAATAGGAAAGTATGTAAGAACAGAATATGGATATATTTTGGAAAACACAATGGGCGGACATGGAGAGATAATAGAAAAATTGGCAAATAAAGATAAACACTACGAACTTGAATATGGAAAAATAGTAAAGCATAATGAAAAAATAATTGAAATACTAGAGAAACGGAGACTATGCAAATGGAATAAGAATACTTCAGATATTTAGAAATATTAATAATGGACGAATAATACTAATTTGCGGATATTGTGGAGAAGAATGTACTATTGATAAATATGCAGAAAAGGAAGTAGTATTTATTACCAACGAAGAGATAATAAATGTTTTGACACATGAAAGATATGCCCAAACTTGCTATGAAAAATAAAAAGAGGAGGATAAGAAAATGAAAACATGGGAAGAAACTACCAAATTAAAAAAAGAAGAGAAAATGCTTATTATATTTTATGTATTAAATATAATATTAGATATTACAACAGCGATAATAACTAAAAATGCAGTATGGATAATGTGTGGCTTAGCATTTCTGGTAATTACACTTATGGAATACTGCTATACTAAAATAATAAAAAGTAATGAAGCATTAATCGAACTTCAAGAAAAGCGTATGAATATACAGGAAAGTATCATAGATGCTTTAATGAGTGAAACAGCAGTTGAAGTAGAAATAGATAAAATAAAAATACCAGAGCATTTTTCAAAGCCAAATCCAGAAAAATTACAAGCAAGGTTTAAATATTATAGAGAAAATCATAAGTTCGCATCACAAATAGTTATAGATTTAGATTACAACTTACTAGATGGTTATACATCATATTTGATTGCAAAAAACTATAACAAAAAAACAGTAATTGTAAAACTAAAAAGGAAAACGAAGGAGGAGCAGAACTAATATGATAAAAAGAATATGTGACAGATGCAATAAAGAAATAAAAGGTAACTATTGGACAATAAGCATCTATGAAAAAGAAGATGCAACAATAAGAGTAACTGCAGCAGGAGCAGTAAACAATATGGCTCAAAATATAAATAGATTGTTTAATAAGGAAAATGAATATTGTAAAGAGTGCATCGAAGAAATTGGCAAAGTTATAAATAAAAAGGAGGAACAACAATGAATAGAGGATATAGACCAAAAGGAGATATAAGACCTGACAATCTTATACCACCACATGGAGGTAGTAGCATAATGAATGAAGAAAAAAAGCAAAAAAAGTCTTTTGGAGCAATAATTGATGAGTTATTAAATAATCCACAAGTAATGATGGTACAAGCAGGAAGAATTATAAAAGAGGCAAAAGAAGAAGCAGAGAAAGTAGTAAATAAAAATAAGGAACTAGAAGCGGAAATCATAGAAAAGGATAAAGAAATATCATACCTAAAGGGGAAAGTAGATACCATGGAAAAAATCATAAGAGAAATGAATGCACCTATTGAATTAGCAGTTGAAAAATAAAACAAAAGAAAATGGAGGTTATATGGAAGAAGCAGATTATATACAATTACATACATTGTTAGCAAAATTCAGAGTAGTAGCAATGAAAGAATATGGATCAGAGGATACACCAGTAAAAACAAGGTAAAAAGATTTACAGATTATCAGAAGAATTGACTATTTACGAAACAATACGATATTAAATCTATATGGAGGGAACGTACGATAAAAATGAGAAGGGAGAAGTAAAGCAATGGAGAACTTATATGATGAAGTGAGGGATTTATTCAAGAAATCTGAAAAGGCGGAAGAAATATGCAACTGTTTAAAGTATACGATGCAACACAAAACAGGAGATATATTATACATATATAGAACTAATAGGGAAGCAATAGTACAATTTTGGAAATATGTAGCAAGATGCAGAGGTGTCCGCTACAATGCAGAAACGAGAAAAATCAGATTTCAAAATAATGAGATAATATGTTTTAAATCAATAAATGAGTGTAAGAACAAACTTGAAGGATGCAGATTTAAAGAAATTAGATTTATGGAATTGTAAAGAATAGTTAATAAAAAACAATAACAACACAAAACAGTAAGACAAAAGTAAACAAAAATATTTTGAAGATGAAAAAATCAATAATAAACTCGATAACATAAAAATTCAAATACTAGGAGGTTCAAAAGATGAATATCCAAGAGGTTTTAGAAAATTATAACACATATAAATTTAGAATTAGTGTAGCAGAAGCAAAAATACAGGAGTTAGAAGATGAAGTAATAGATATTAAGGGAACTAGATTAGATGGAATGCCAAAATCAACAGGGTATGTAGAATCTAATGTAGAAGCGGCAGTAATAGAGAAACATAACAAGATAGAAGAAAAAGAGAGAGAAATCAAAAAAATAAAATTAGAGTTAAAAGTAGTAGAAGACCTAGTACGAACATTAAAAAAGTATAATCAAGATGTTATAGAGATGAGATATTATCAAAAAATGAGCATAGAGGAAATTGCAGCAAAGAAAGACAAAGAATATGGAGCAATTCAAAAAACAATAGAGCGTTCAATAGCAAAAATGCAAAGAGAATATAACAAATATTATAAAATGTCTTAGTTTTGTCTATAAAATTTACATATTTTGTCTATATTTTTTCAAAAAGAAGTGTGTTATAATTAGAATTGAAAAAATTGTAGCTAATATTTTTTTCATTCCTTTCTCTTATAAAGTAGATCATCGAAAAGTAAATCGGTGATCTTTTTATTTTATATTAAAGAAATAGTACAAAAGTAGCGAGGTATGCTTATGAATTTAAGTAAGTGTATGATGAGAGAATGTAGGACTTGCAGATATGAAGCAAGTTGTTTTAAGGAGCAAGATTATGGAGATACGAGAGATAGAAATAAGCAAATTAAAAAGAGCAGAGTACAATCCAAGAAAAGAACTAACACCAGAAGATCCAGAATATCAACAACTAAAGAAAAGCATTGTTGAATTTGGCTATGTAGTACCAGTTGTTGTAAATTCTGATATGACCGTCATAGGAGGACATCAAGGATTAACTGTGTTGGAAGATTTAGGATACAAAAAGATAGAATGTAGTGTTCAAAATCTTAATAAAACACAAGAAAAGGCTTTGAATCTTGCATTAAACAAAATCAATGATATCTGGGACAATGAAAAGCTGGAAAAAATACTTGCTGAATTAAAAGAATTAGAATTCGATATGGACATAACAGGATTTAGCACAGAAGAACTAAACGAAATATTTAATGATACATTAGAAGCAACAGAAGATGACTTTGATGTGGATAAAGAACTAGAAGAAATAGAAGAACCAATAACGCAACTCGGAGATATATGGATATTAGGAAAACATAGGCTACTATGCGGAGATAGTACACAAAAAGAAGCAGTTGCACAACTTATGAATAATAGAGAAGCGGATATGATACTTACAGATCCACCATACAATGTAGATTATGTTGGAAAAACAAAAGATGCTTTGAAAATACAAAATGATAAGATGAAATGCAATGAATTCTATAATTTTTTAGAAAAAGCATTTAATAATATGTTTGAGGTTGCAAAAAAACGGATGTAGCATATATACCTTTCATGCAGATAGTGAAGGATTAAATTTTAGAAAGGCTTTTCAAAATGCAGGTTTTAAATTAGCTCAATGTTTAATTTGGGTAAAAAATACATTGGTAATGGGAAGGCAAGATTATCAATGGCAACATGAACCAAGTTTGTATGGTTGGAAAGAACGGAGCAGCACATTATTTTACTTATGATAGAACTCAAACTACAGTAATAGAAGATACAAAACGAAACTTCAAAAAGATGAAAAAAGAAGAGTTAGTCAAACTATTAGAAGAAATATATGAGAGTAAAGATAAGACTACAGTTATACATGAGGATAAGCCAAATGCAAGTATAGAACACCCAACAATGAAACCAATAAAGCTACTAAGTAGATTAATAAAAAATAGTAGTAGAGTAGATGAATGTGTACTAGATTTATTTGGAGGAAGTGGATCCACATTGATAGCATGCGAGCAATTAAGCAGAACTTGCTACATGATGGAATTAGATCAAAAGTATTGTGATGTAATAGTTAAAAGATGGGAGCAGCTAACAGGAAAAAAAGCAGAGTTAGAAAAAAAGTAATGGAGGTGGGTGAGTTGAATTGACTCAGAAGAAAACAGAAACAATAAAAACAGATTATCTGAGTGGAATGACGTATAATGACATTTTAAAAAAGAACAACATTACTTTATCTGACTTAAGAAAGATTATAAGTAAATACAAATTAACAAGAAATAAAAGCGAATTGATGAAAGGAAATCAAAACGCAAAAAGTAACAAAGGTGGAACTGGAGCACCAACAGGAAATCAAAATGCCCTAGTAACAGGGGAATACGAAAGGATTTATGAGGACGTATTAACTGATGAAGAAAAAGAGTTATTCAAGAATTACAAGATAAACAATACAGAAGACTTACTAATGAAAGAGTATATAACGGAATATAAGTTACTGACAATAAGAGAAGTAAGAATGATGAGAAGAATTAAGAAACTAGAAGCGGCAGACAGGGATATGACGATAGGACATATCAAAAAGAAGAACAGTGATGGTGCAACAGAAACAGTAACAGAAGCGGAATCAACAGTAGATAAAATTCAAAGAATAGAAGACGGACTTACGAGGGTAACAGAAGCAAAACGTAAAAGCAGGGAGAATATGATAAAGCTAGGATTTAGCAAGCGTGAGCTAGAATTAAAAGAAAAACAAGCCGAAGATGATTTATGGTAAGGAGGATATATAGTATGTTTTCAAGTCCTCATGATTTATATAAATCTAAAGAGTGGGAGAATTTACTAGAAGATTTGAAACTAGCAAGAGTAAATAAAGAAGGGAAACTTGTCTGCGAGCATTGTGGAGAAGAGATAGTAAAAGCTTATGACTGTATAGGACATCATAAAATACCACTAAATAATATGAATGTAAACGATTATAATATAAGCCTTAACCCAGAAATGATTATGCTAATACACTTCAAATGTCATAATAAAGTGCACCATCGATTTGGACATGAACTACCTAAAAAAGTATATATAGTGTACGGTTCTCCTTGTAGTCGGCAAATCAACATGGGTTAATAATATGGCAACTGCAGATGACTTAATAGTAGATATAGACAAAATATGGGAATGTATTAGCTTTTGCGATAAGTATAACAAACCAAAGAAGTTACAACAAAATGTTTTTGAAATAAGAAACAACTTACTAGAACAGGTTAAAATGCGACTAGGTAACTGGCAAAATGCATTTGTAGTAGGCACATACCCGTTAAAGATGGAAAGACAAAGGCTATCAGACAAACTGGGAGCAGAACTAATATTCATAGATACTGATAAATATTCATGTTTAGAAAGAGCAAAAAGCGATGAATGGAAGGAGTTTATTAAAGAATGGTGGGAAACATACCAGAAGTAACTAAAATATATAAAGCAGAAATAATAGAATATGATAATGGTAAAACAATGATTGTATATCAATGCGATAAAGAGAGAAATACAGAGTGTAAGGGATATAATAACTGTGGAGCTTGTTATCTGACCACTGACAAGAAGTTTGCAAAGAACTTTTGGCATGATTAGCCCCCCGTCTTACCAAAATTAAAGTGACTGCTTGGGGACTGTAAGGGGAACCTCTTTTCCACACGAGGCAAAAAATTCATTTTTTTTGGATTTCAAGAAAAAAGATACAGAAAGAAGGGCGTTTTTGTGACAAGAAGAGAAGAATTAGATGAAATTTTCAAAGATGTAGATGAAAACAAGAAGAAATTAATCAAGCCACTTTTAGATGATATAGCCTTTTTAGAAGTACGAATGGAAGAGCTAAAGCAAATGCCATTTATCAAAGTACACCCTAAGGATCCTACAAAACAAAAAGTGACTAAGGCAGCAAAACTCTATAAAGAACATTCACAAAGCTATATGAATGCAATTAGAATGGTATATTCAATGATTGGTGGACATGAAATAGATGAAGATCCTGTGCAAAAGTTCTTGGAGGAAAGAAAAAGTGGAAGTGAATTACCTTAAACAATATTATAATGAAATCCAAAACGGAAATATAATCGCTGGGCTAGAGCTAAAAACAGAATTACAGAAACTAGTAAAGGATTTAGATAATCCAAAATATAGATATGATTTAGAAGATAGCCACTTACGAATAGACTTCATGGAAAATCTGTGCTTGCAGAGTAAAAAGCCATTTTATAATATGCCAATGCAATTGCTATTATGGGAAAAAGCATTCATTGAAACAATATATTCATTTAAAGTATATGATGAAGAACTACAAAGATGGGTAAGGCGTTTCCAAAATATACTTTTACTAATAGCAAGAAAAAATGGTAAAACAACCCTAATGGCAGCAGATGCTCATACAGATTTAAGAATCGGCGAAGGTGGAATGGATATAGTTTGTGCATCAAATGATGATAAGCAAGCAAGCCTGTTGTGGAACGAAGTAGACAACATGAGGAAAAGAATAGATCCACATTCTAAGATAACACATAAAAATATGTCACTAATTTGCAATACCAAAAAGAATATAACAATATTCAAAATGTCGAGCAAAACACAAAATAAAGATGGAAGAAACATTGATAAAATGTATATGGATGAAAGCCACGATGCACCAGATGATGAAATAGCAGAAGCAGGACAAAAATCCATGTCAACAAAAGAAGAAGCAATGTTCATAAATCTAACAACGGAGGGATTTATAAATGATGGATATTTAGATAATGAATTGAAGTATGCAAGAGAAGTGTTATTCGATGAAAAAGAGGATATTCACTACTTGCCATGGCTTTATACACAAGATAACGAAGAAGAAATATGGCAAGATGAGCAAAGTTGGTACAAATCAAATCCTCGGATTAGGAGTGGTAAAGAAATGGAAATTTTTACGAGGAGAAATTGAAAAATCAAAGACTTCTAAGTCCAAAAGAATGCATACACTTTGTAAAGATTTCAATATAAAACAGAATAATGCTCAAGCATGGTTAATGAATGAGGATTATTGCTATGAAACAGAACCTTTCAAATTAGAAGAATTTAGAGGTTCTTTTTGTTTGGGTGCAGTTGACCTGTCAGCAACTACTGACTTATCAAATGCAAAAATATTACTAATGAAGCCAGATGGCAAAACAAAATATGTTCATACACATTATTGGATACCAGAAAGTAAATTACAAGATAGTAATGATAAAGAAGCAGGAGCAAAATATGCAGAGTGGGCAAAAAAAGGAATACTTACTATTCATGAAGGAAACGAAATAGATATATCAAAAGTAGCTGATTGGTTCTATTCACTATATAAAAACTACAATATAAAAACTTATATGACAGGATATGATCAGCGATTTTCAAAGGCATTTACAGATAGAATGGGAGAATATAACCTAGAAACAGAAATGATACTACAAGGAAAAGTTTTGTCAAATGCGATGAAGCTAGTAGAAGCAGAACTAAAAGATCAAGTAATTAATTACAATGAAAATGAAATGGATAGATGGTGTCTAGGAAATGCAGCAATAGAAATGGATAACTTAGGAAATATCATGTGCGTTAAAGTGAAAAAACAAGCAAGCAAAAGAATAGATGGTGCTGTAACTTTAATTATCCTATATGAAGTATATAGGCGTTATCGTAGTGAATTTCACAAATTGATAAACAAATAAGGAGCAGATAAAAAATGGGATTAATTGATTTTATTAATAAATTTAAGAAACTAAAACCAAATACTAACTATGCGAAGATGTTAAATGGTTATACTCCAATTTTTTCACAATTTGGACAAGACATATATGCTAGTGATGTAGTACAGCAAGCAATTGCTTGCTTAGTAACAGAATTAACAAAAGCAAATCCTTTTCATATAAAACAAGATGGAAGTGATTTAGTACCAGTAGAAAATAGCGAAATCCAAAGGTTGTTAGATCAGCCAAATGAAAGAATGACACAAACAGACTTCTTAGAAAAAGTATATTGGCAATTATTCTTAAATTTTAATGCTTTTATAATTCCAACATATTACAGAGATAACCAAGGGACAAAACACTACACAGGGCTTTATCCTATACAGCCAGTTAATGTTACTCTTTTACAAGATCCAGAGGAGAGATTACTTATTAAGTTTATTTTTCAAAATGGCTATGAGATAACATTAGCATACTCAGATGTAATACATATAAGATACAGATACTCGATTAATGAATTTATGGGAGGTAATGAGTTTGGACAACCAGACAACAAAGCTTTACTTAAAACACTAGAATTAAATAACACATTACTTCAGGGAGTGGCAAAGGCATTAAAAAGTTCTTTTTCTATTAATGGAGTTATTAAATATAATACCTTAATGGATGATGGAAAAATGGAACAAAATATCCAAGAAATTGAACAAAGGCTTGCCAATAATGAAAGCGGATTTTTGCCTTTGGATATTAAGGGCGAATATATACCATTACAAAACAAAATTCAATTAGTAGATGCCACAACATTAAAGTTTATTGATGAGAAAATTTTAAGAAATTTTGGAGTTTCACTTCCAATCCTAACGGGAGATTACACAAAAGCACAGTATGAAGCATTTTATCAGAAAAGTTTGGAACCTATACTAAAGAGAACAGGGGAATCTTTCACAAAAACGATGTTCACAGATAGGGAAAAAGGGTTCAAAAATAAAATAATGATGTATCCGCACGAGTTGATATTTATGGATACAAGTCAAAAAATAGAATTATTTGATGTATTAGTTGATAGTGCAAGTTGCTATAAAAATGAGCTTCGTACAGCATTCGGAATGCGACCACTTCAAGAATTAGCAGGACAAATTGCAATGTCAAGTAATAAGGCTAATGCAGAAAATAACAAAGTGCAGAATGAACAAAATCAAAATAATGGAGGGAACGAAAATGAAGAATGAACTGATAAGAAGGAATTATGACTTTGAAATTAGAGCAGAGAAGGATGAAAAGAGAGGCAATATCATCGTAGGAAGACCAATTGTGTATGACAGCAAAACAGACATAGGAGGTTTTTTTGCAGAAATAATAGAAAGGGGAGCGTTAAAGAAGGCTAATCTAGAAGATGTTAGATTTTTAGTTAACCATGATCAGTCTAAAATTCCGCTTGCAAGATCAAGGAAAAATACAAAAAATTCTACAATGCAATTAACAGTAGATAACAATGGAATGGAAATTCAAGTAGAATTAGACACAGAAAATAATACAGAAGCTAGAAATTTATATAGTGCAATTGAACGTGGCGATATAACGGGTATGTCATTCATGTTTGCAATAGAAGATGAAGAATGGGAAAATCTCGATAGCGACTATCCAACAAGACATATCAAATCGATTTCAACAGTTGTTGAAGTTAGTGCAGTGACATTTCCTGCATACCAAGATACTTCAATATCTGCTAGAGATAAAAGTGAGGTGGATACTGCACGCCTAGCGGTGGATACTGCTAGAAGTGAAGCGGTGGATACTACTTCAAAAAAATTAGAGTGTGAAAAACTCAAAATAAAATATTTAATAGGAGGATTTTAAAAATGGAAGAATTTTTAAAAAAATTAATTGAAAGAAAAAAGAATGAGCTAAAGGAAAAAGAAAAAAGAATGAAAGAATCACAGGACATCGAAGAAGTAAGAAGCATAGGCGAAACAATGAAAGCATTACGTGATGAAATTACTGAAGCAGAAGAACAACTAAAAGAATCAGAAAAAAATAATAGCAACGATGGAAATGCAGAGGGAGAAGGCGAAGGAGATAGCAACAGAAGTGCAGGAACTAATAATGGAGCAAATGAAGGAAGAAGTGCAAATGGGTTTAATCCAAATGCAGTATTTAATATTGTTGGAACTGCTCAAATGAACCAAAGAGGACAAGCTTCAAATGATGAGGATGTACTTTCTTCAATGGAATATAGAACAGCATTTAAGCATTATGCTCAAACAGGAGAAAGAAGTGCAAGACTAAATGAGATCCTAACTCAATATAGAAGTGAGAGTAGAGCTGCAGGAGAAGTAACAAGTGATGCCTTAGGAGTATTAATTCCACATACTGTTTTGCAAGAATTAATTCAAGAAATTGAGAAATCTTATGGACAATTATCTTCAAGAGTTCGCATGTTAAATATTCAAGGCGGTGTTGAAGTTCCAATTGCAGACCTCGAAGCAACATTCACATGGAGTGGAACGGATGGAACAGACAAAGAACATGGGGTTAGCGAAGAACAAGGTGTTAATGGTGCCACAGGAAGTGTTAAATTCTCTTATCATATTGGAGAAGTAAAAATAGCACAATCATTATTACAAAGTATTTTAAGTGTTGAAGTATTCGAAAAAGAATTAGTAAAAGCTTTATTAACAGCATATTTAAAAGCTAGAGATATAGCAGTACTAAAAGGAACTGGACAAGGGCAACCAACAGGAATTTTAACTGATGTTGCAGAAGGACTAAAGAGAATTCCAGCAGATAATATTATAGAATTTACAGAAGATGAAATTACAGATTGGACAGCTTGGGAAAAGAAACTGTTTGCTAAAGTACCAGTGGGAATGGAAGGTGCAAATCCAGAATTTGCTATGGCAAAGCAAACTTATGTAAGCAATTTATGTACAATGAAAGATAATAATAACCAACCAATTAACAAAGCAGGTTTTGATCCTAGCGATAAAGAACATAAATTTAATGAATATAACGTACATAGAACAGAGCAAGATTTATTCAAAGCATTTGATTTGTGTCAAAATGGAGAATTCTTTGGAATGTTCTGGGTACCAGAGAAGGCTTATGGTATTAATTCAAATTTAACATTTGGATATAAGAGATATTGGGATGAAGATAAAAACAAATGGATCACAAAAGGTTTAGTAATCTTAGATGGTAAGCCATTAAATACTAACTATATTTATTTGTTAAAAAAAGCTGTTAAAGCATAAAAAAGGGGATATAAATC
>CANDRW010000030.1 GCA_947388675.1 uncultured Clostridium sp.
TCACCATCACGAGAAATATTTTTTAGTTGTTTTGGAATAAATTTTTTCTTTCTATCTTTTGAATTATTTGTTTTCTCATTGCTTTGGTGTTTATAGTTTTCTAATATATATTTTTCTGCTGCCTCTATATTTTCTAAATTGTTTTTTACTATCTTTCCTGTTTCTCGTATTATTATAAATATAGTATTTTCTTTCCAATTTGATAAATCAGATAAACCTTCTTTAGGATAGATAAATCTTTTTCCATAACGTTCTTTTACTTCTATAACAGTTCTATTGCTATAATCTTTAGTAAATTTAGTATTATCATTATCATATAATAAAATCTCAAAATTAGATAATACTTTTTGTTCATCTGTATAGCAAAATTGTTTTTTTCTTATTTCAGAATCTATTGTAGCAAAATTCTTAACATTTGATACTCTTAGAAATTTATTATCTATAAACCCAGATGCAGAAGGGATAATTTGTATATAATATTCGTTTGGATTTCGTATTATATATTTAGACATAACCCTATTATAAAAATTTAAAATATCATCTTCTGTAGATAAATTCATTACTGCGTCTCTTATTTCTGAAACAAAAGTGATATAATTTTCTAATCTTTCTTCTATATCTTCTTTGCTAGGATGATATGTTAAAAAATTAGCTTGTGTAGGCGTTGCATCTCTAATTGTTTTTATAAAATATACAACTCTAATAGGTAAACCATTTTTAACCATTTCTTGATAATTAGGTTTTTTCCATATATTATCTTTCTTAACTAATTTCGTTTTTTCTGCATCATTCATATAAGATAAATCATCTACAGAAAGCCCCCTTTCTTTCCACAAATCTTTTCTTGCACCACCAATTTTTTCACCAAAATCTTGTATATCCATATATCCTCCTAGTAGCCATAATCAATGTCATTCTCTTCTTTATCCATCTCATCTGAAACTTCCATAGCTCTTGCTTGAATGAAAGGACTTTCTTTTGATTCATTATAAGTATCTACTATGTCTTGACTTAATAAATGAAAATTCTTTTTTTCTTGTTTTTGTTTATCATCCATATAGTTATCTGTAAACGAAATAGCAATTCGTTCATCTATTCTCAAATCCTTTGGATTTATTCCCATGTCAATACATAGGAGAGCTTGCCTAAAATATTTCTCATCTTCTTTCTTTAATGCATTTAGTTGATTATACATAATGGTAAGAAATTGCCTACTCGTTATTTCTCCCATATAATTTTCTTTTACAGCCTCTAATATTTTTTCATAATGTGATGGTGGTACTTTTGTTGGTTGCCCATTGTCTGGGTTAATATAGGTATAAGTCATATCACTCATACTTTTACACATATCTTTTAGTTTCATTTGTGTAAAGTCATCATATTGCTTTCTCATAAAATTCCTCCTTTTCGTTTTCTATTGTTAAATCTTTCGTATTTGTATAACTTTTCATAAATTCTAACTCCTGCAGTTTTTGAGTATAAAATTCTTTTCTATTTATTAATCTATCTAAACTAACTTTTAAATAATATTCACCTTTTATATATGGCTCTTCTTCAAAGTCTGGTATGAGTGTAAAATCTTTAAACGGATATTTCAATTCTTCTTTTAATTGTTTTTTCGTTTCTTCATCCATTTCCCTTTCACTTTGTAATTGCCCATAATTTGATTTGTCTACTTCTAATTCTTTCTTTTTTGTATCTAACTTAGTTTCTAATAAAAATACATTTTGTTGTATATTACTAGCTCTTATTAAGTCTTTTTTCTTAGTACCTCTGAAAAAATCAATAATGCTATATTTTTTATTTTTTATCTCATCCAATTTATTTAACTCATCATCTAGCTTTGTTTGTAATTCTACTTGTTTATTTTCTGTTAATTTAATATCATCTATATAATGTAATTCAGTTCCTACAAGTTTGAATCCTCTTTCCTCATACTCTATTAATTCATAATATTTATCTTTATTTTCAATAATGTATAAGGCTTGATTACATTCTTCTATTTCATCATTAAAATACGATGGAAAATCCTGATTGAACAAAGGCATAACTTTGTTCATAAATTCCTCATTATATTTATTTTCCAATAGAGAATTATATAAGTAGTATTCTGTAGAATGTATAGTTATATCTAATCCACCATAGTATGATATCAAATCATTACTAACATCATTTTCATGGTCGAGTTCAGCTTTTCTTTTTAAATTTTTGTACCTACCAATCAACATTTCATCAGTATTTTCTAATTCATTTTCTGGTATAAAATTAAAAATCAAATCATCATTTACTGATAGTAAGTTTTTAGTAGATAAATCAATATCATATAAAGAATCTATCTCATTTTGGCTTTCCTGTTTTTCACTCCATTCAAAAAGTGGAATATATTTATTTGCTATTTTTGAGAAGATATATACATCTTCTCCCTCATGAGAGACTAGACCTCCTCCAGCGAAATCAAAAGGTCCCCATGATTTTTCAATTCCCACTCCGTAGCCATTTTTTAAGTAAATTTTTTGAGTATGGCATTCATAATATGGTTCATCAACATCTGAAAATGTTTCAAAATATTCATCTTTAAATATTTCTTTAAATTTTCGAATTGCCTCATCTGGTGTATTTATGTTTTTAAATTCATCAAAGAATTCCTGCATTTTTTCTTTTATTTCTTTTAAATCTATCATGATAATATCCTTTCGTTCTTAAATATCTAAATCATAATTAGATTTCGTTTTCTCTGATAAACTTATATGTTTTCCTAGATATACTCTTTCTCTAAAATCTTCAAAAGCCTCTTGAAATGATGTACGATAAAACCCAAAATCCCAACAACAATTTTCTATATCAAAATTTACTGCTACAATATATTTTTCTTTTGTATTATACATCTTCTCTATTAATGCTGTTTTATCTATAAGACACAGTATTTTTAGTTTCCCAAGAGCATTTGTTTTAAAATAAATTTTTTTATTTTTATTCAATTAGACTCCCCCTTATTAAGCTACTTTCCTAATTTCTTGCTTTGTATAATGCAAATTACAACAATCATCTTTATTTGGATTTACATTATTTCTCCAATATTCATAATGCTCTGTAACATCCTCACAAACGGTTAATTCTTTAAATCCTGTTATTGCTTGTAATTGTTCTGTTTTAATTTCTAAAGGTAAATGCAAATAGTTACTTTGTTTTAAAGTATATTTTGAAAAATCCACTTCTTTAAACCACCTTTTTATGAATGTATTTACTCTTAAAAATTCAACTAATACTTTATTGCAATTAATACTATTAAGGACATCAAAATCAATTAATTCAAAAATAAAAGGGGATAGACGTAATGATACATCATATCCCAATTTGTATAATTTTTCTATTGCTGCTATTCTTCTCGATGCACTAGGCGCTTTTTCATATTGAAAAGCAGTTTTATCATCTGTAGAAGTGATAGATATTTGAATATGTGCTAATTCCTTATCTAATATCTCTAAGTATTTATCACTTGCTACCATATCTGATTTTGTTACAATTAGATAATGAATCCTTTTTTCATTCAATAGCTGAATTGTCTTATAAGTTACTCTATAAGCATTTTCAAAGGCTTGGAAGCAGTCAGTCATTCCACCTAATCTAACAACTGTACCAGGTTCTATTTTATCAATTTGTTTTTTTATTTTATCTACATTTGCTACTCTAGGATTTAGTGGATTCCATAAATTCCTAAAGTCTAATAAAGACCTTGCATAACAATAACTACAGTTGTGGCTGCAACCACATCCGATAAGTGTCTAGTCTTGTAGGATATTTGCATTTACTTAATTCATTTCCTGTAGCTTGTTTATAAAAACTCTTAAATTCTTTCGCTATAAAAATTACTCCTTTCAAAAAAAGAGATGCTTTCGCATCTCTTATAATTTTTCTTGCCTAAAATATCATTTCATCATGCCTTTAGTTTCTTACAATTAATAATAATTATTGTCACTATCATATGTTTCTTTATCTATGTTATTATATATATCATTATGAATCTGTTTATTAGCAAATAAAATGAAGTCAATTACTTGTTCATCTGGAAGTTCAGTAGAAGAAATATATAAATTTCCACACACTTCATCTCCTGCACCTATTATTTCTTCTAATACATAAAATAAATTTTCATCTTCATCTAAAAGAATATACTTTCTTAAAGTAGTGTTTGAAAAATCTGTATTAATTAAATTATATTTAATCTCTTTTTCATCTAAAATATATACTTGTATTCCTTTTTGTTGCTTCATTGCATTAATTAATTCACTCACATAATCAAAACTATATGCACATATAATATCAATCTCTTTATACTTCATATCCATTTTTTCTTTAAAATTAACAGGAATAATCTTTCTTTCGTAATTCTCGATATTATCAAGTATATGTTGATATTTTGACTTTATTTCTAACTCTTTCATAAATTTATCAAAGTCAGATTTACTATAACACGCCATATTAACAATATATTCCAAAAAATCTATAAAGTCTAATTTCATTCCATTTTCATAATTACCTTCAATAATTTTTACTTCTTCAACGTTTGTCTTATATTTTGAATTTTCTACGCTTCGAAATCTATCTTTAAATTCAACTACTATTTCTAACTTTCCATCATTACCAATATTTCTTTCTAAATAAGAGTAAATATAGTATATTAGCTTCATTTCGTCAAAATTTAAGAATGCAAAGCGAAAGCTAATGTCTAAATATAATGGTCCTTTTTTGTCTAAACGATTATATTTATCAAAATATTTATATGCTAGTCTTGGACCACATAATTCTTTTTCCCCTTCTTGAATACTTACAATTTCAAAATTTGCATAATTATATTTTCTAAATTGCATATCAATGTTTTCCATAATTTCATTTATATTACTCTTGTCAACAACAATTTTATCTAAAATTGCCTTTATTTTAATATCCATATAAGTCTATTCCTCTCTAGTTTTATAGTAATATCTACTCATATTCTCTAACTGTTTTGTAGAGTATTTTCTATAAATGTTGTCTAAATCTATATCATATTTTCTTTCATCGAATTTTTCATTTCCTTGCTCTTGTATTGTATTAATAAGCTCTCTTGAGAATTTTTCGTTAAAACTAATTAGTCGTGTAGCCTCTAAGATTCCATTAGCTGCATTAATCAAACACAGTCTTAAACTTAACCCCTGATTTCCCTCAGGATATTGTATTCCTGTTAGATTTTGACTTAGATGAATACTATAAGGACAATCTAAGGTTGGAATTGAACCTATTTTTGTTAAGAAAAATATAATATTATCTAATTTTATAAATCTAAAAGTTATAGTCCCCTTCTTACAATTTTCGATTTCTCCTACAGAAGGATTTTTAAAGAAAATATATAAATTGGCTCCACTATCTGTAATATCAAATTTACATCCCTCAGGGTATTTAGTTTTATTTTTATCAAAGAGTTCTCCAGTTTTTAACAATTGCATCTTTATTTCTCCTTTCACTTACTAATATTGCTATTATAACATACTCTTTTGTAAAAATCTATTTGTATTGATATTTTTTCCTATGTCCGTTCCCATTCTTACCATTTTTATTTTCATTACTATGCTATTACTTCATAGGCTAGAAAAAAGGATAAATATAGAAACTAACTATATTTATCCTCAGTATTATTTTTTTAATCTTGCGAATCCATAAAAATTCACTCCATCCCACCATCCATTTTGATATTCTTCTATACTCACTCCTGCCGGATTTCCTCCCGTATGAATGATAAATTCTGTCGTTTTATTATTTACAGTTAGTGTTCCCATATAAATTCCTATATGTGATATATTATCATCTGTATCGTAAGTATTTTTTAGAAAAATCAAATCGCCTGGTTTTCTTTCATCCCTGCCAATAGGATAGCAATATTCATCCCAAATTCCCTGTGCAGTGGTATTAGGAATTTCTTTTATTTTGCAATGTGCTAAGCAATGAATAACCCAACTAGAACAGTCATAATATTCCATGCATTCATTGTATTGTAAATTACTATGGTCCATCAAATATCTCTTTCCAGCATTTTTCAAAAACTCATCATATATTGCTTGTATTTGTTCATCCTTAATCGTTACGTTTGTATAAGCATATGTATTTTTAAATTCGTCACTAAACAAGTCAAAAAATGAATTAGAATTATATAATAATCTAATTTGTTCTATTTCGCCTTCACTAAACTCAGTTTGTGACACATCAAATTCATATTCTAGCATTTTTCTACTTTTATATTTATTAATAACGTTAAAATTATTATTACACCAATTTATATATTCATCTAGCGATGGATTTACAACTATCTTTTTAGTTTCAGTAACGGTTTGTCTTTTTACAGTATTATTACCTTTTTTATCTGTAACTTCTATATCTTTTTCATATGTATAATCAATATCTGTTATCTTTTCAAATAAGCCTGCTTCTTTGAATGTACCTAGTAGTTCTTGTTCAGCAATATCAAAAGATAAATCGCCATTTAGTACTTGAATAATTGCCAATGGTGCTTTCCAATCAATCATTCCCTTACCTGCAATTGTTCCCTCTACAACCTTTCCTGAATTGTAGAATTCAGTGGTAACTTTATCATATTCATTTTGTATATTCATCATATAATTCTCATAGCTTAATTTCGTGTCTTCACTCATAGTAATACCAAAAAATCCGCAAAGTGCTATAAGTATAATGATAATTATAAAAATAGTTGCTGTTTCTGGTAATGTCGCTATAAGTAGTTTCACTGCTTCTACTATTAATTTAGCAAGTAATTTCGTTATTTTTATCAATGCATTTGTAACTTTTTTTGCCACCTTTGTGCTAACTTTTTTCACTACTTTTTTAGTACCCTTTCTTATCATATTTGTAGCCTTTTTTGTAACTTTTTTTGTAACCTTTTTCACTGGTTTGGTCATTATTCTATTAGAACTTTTTTCAAAGCTTCTAATGTTATCTTCGTTCAAGCTAGCATTTATACTTTTACCTACTTTAATTACCTTGTTAGTAGTATCGCTAATAAATTTTATACCTTTTGTGATGGTTGCAATTCTCTGAGATGTTTCACTACTTTTAGATGCATTGATTACATTGCTTTTATTATCATCTTCGCTATTTTCACTGACACTTTTACCAGAAGCTAGTGTTTTTATCCCACTACTACTATTGGTCTGTAATCCTTTATAATTATTTACTTTAGTCTGTAGTTGATTAGTAGTATTTTTTATTTCTTCTATAGGATTATTTATAGATGTTTCTAATCTATTAGAATCGATTTCGGTTTCTATTTTTTTATTTACTTGTTCTCCATACCATTTGTTAATTGTATTAATACTATCCAAAATTGCATTAGTACTTTTATTACTATAGTCACTATACTTATTTAAAGAATTGGCTATATCTTTATTTGTGTTATTATTTTCATTTGACATATTCCAACTCCTTAATCTACTGTTTTGATTTGCATATTTGATGTTTGATTAATTTCATAAATATATGTTTCTTTAGATACCTGATTTCGAAAAGCAACTTTATCCTCACCATATACAATAAGACCGTTGTCCTGTTGGGCTATCTATGATATATTTTGCTTCTTCATCGCTAATATCAAATATTTTGCAAATAACTGGCAAGTCAAGAGATTTTTGCTTTAAAATCATTGCAAATTCGGAATTAGATAATATTTTACAACCTTGTTCATTACTAATAACGTCACCGTATATTCTGTGTGATAACCGTTGGAATTGCATTCTCTTTTCTTCCAGTTTTATATAATTTAGCAATATAGTCAGCAGAATATGGATTTGCTAATAATATATGAAATTCGTCAATAAAAATCCAAGTATGTTTACCTAAATTTCTATTTCTTTTTAGTCTATTCATAATATGCTCTAAAACTACTAAATATCCTGTTGTTTGGATAGAATGAGGCAATTCTGATATATTAAAAGAAATGAAGCGATTTTTTATTTCTATATTTGTTTTTTTTGCAAATATGTTCATTCCTCCATATATATATCTTTCTAAAATTAGAGCAAGCTTCTTTGCTTCGTTTTCTGGTTGTCTTAACAATTCGTCATAGAATTTTACAAAATCGGGTTCAAACTGTTTATCAAAGTTATGTAGCTGATATTCCTCATATATATTTTTTGTGCATCTATCAATAAGAGTCTTTTGCTCGCCACTTAAACCATCACTCGATACTATAGATTCTATAAATGCTAATAAAAACTCTATCTTATTATTTAGTGCTTCTTCATTTTGTCTATGCTCATATTGCAGTGAAGAATCAAATGGATTAATATATGTATTTGTATTAATACTAATATTTAATACTTGACCATTAAACGCCCCGAATTAGCGGTTGGTATTCACCTTGTGGGTCAATTACAATTATTTCATCTTTTGGGTATCTTAATAAAACTTGTTCTATTATAAGTTTTATTGAAAATGACTTTCCTGCTCCGCTTGTTGCAAGAACACAACCATTTCCATTTAATAATTTTTTTCTGTCACAGAATACTGGATTTTTTGATACCAAATTGAGTCCATAAAATACGCTACTTTTATGCATTAAATCTTTAGTATGAAAAGGTACATTTACTGCTGTACTCTCTGATGTTAATGACCTTTGCACTTGTAATGTATTGAAGCCAAATGCTAAGCAATTTTGAATTCCCTCCAATTGTTGCCAATCTAAGTTATATACTGTAATTGATTGTTCACTTGCAATGCTTTTTACCATCTTAGTAGTTTTATTTAGTTCTTCTAGTGTATCTGCTTGAATGCATATTAGAATATTATTGTTAAACATTTTTTGTTTTTTATTTTGTAGGGCATCTCTCAAATTTTGCGTATCTTTAATAGCATCTTCTAATTTTTCATCTTTTACAGCTTCATATGAATAATTATTTTTATTAGCCTTTTTTATTTTTTCTAATCTTTCCGTTTTCATTCCAGAAATCTTTTTATTAACTTTTCGAATTGTTTTAGCAGGATTCGTTGGTGTAATATTCAAAGTTGTAATAATGTTTGCATTTTCTATTGTTGTAATAAGGTTATAAAACACTGGTGTTACAGTCTTTGGTAACTTACTTACATACATAACCCTAATAAACTTTTTATCTCCAATGCTAATATAATTTTTTTCTTTCAAAGATATGTTATCTTTACTTGCAAGAACATCATATATACTCAATTTTTTCTCTTTTGCATATTGTATAATATCATCTATTCCAGCATCTTCTAGTAAATTTGTATGAAACATATTATATAAAGAAGTCAGTCTCTCATTAATACTAACCCTTCTGATTTTAGATTTTAATTCCTTAAACTTCTCTTCTGTTCGTAGTTGGTACTGCATAAAAATATCCTGTGCTTCTTTTATACTTTCTGCTTTTGTCGTAATAACAACTTGTCTCGTCTTACATAATATTTCTTCTTTATCTCCTAAATAAAGTTCGATTAATGAATTAAATTCTTGTGCTACTTTAATTTCATTTTTTGCTAATTTTTTTGTATCGTATATATAATCATTCTTATAATCTTTTGTTTTCACAGGTGTTCCAAAGCAAATCACCTGTATATGGTCATTAAAGTTAAACGAATGAAGATACTCTACCCATTTTAAGAAGATGCTTTCTTGTTCATTATAATTTGCTTTTGAAAAAGATATATCTTGATACTCAAAACAGACCGAGTAGTGTTTTTCATCAATTCTAATAATTGAACTACTTTCATATAATTCTTCAAAAAACATTCTTATGATTTGAGATGTTGTTTTTGGTTTTGCTACTTTATTGACTTGACGTATCTTAAAAAAATCTCCTAGTATGAATTTCCCTTTATTTCCAATTTTATTTTCTTCTCTTCTGTTAAGCAATTATCATGCCTCCTCATTTTTTAAAAGTTCTGGTATGTAATACCACTTGCCTTCTGTTAGTTGTTTAAACATAGCAGGATATGTTTTTTGACCTACAACAGGTTGATTTCTTATCATTCTCTTATATATAGTATATAAATCTGCTCTGGTGCAAAAGAAAGGATGCTTGTTATTAAAAACTCGCATCCACTTTGCGTTATAATTGTTAAGATAATAAACTAAAAACCTTTTTTCATAATCACTTAATCTCACTATTTCACCTTTTCAGTAATTTTAAAAGAATATCCTGTTCTTCCTTACTTAATTTAGATAATCTCTGAGATAGTTCATCTTCTTTAATCTTATTTTCTTTAGTCTTCCTGTTTTTCGTTTTTTTAGCTTTTCGTCCTATTATTTTATTTTTTATTTGCTTTTTCTTTTGATTTTGTAATAAAAATTCCTCATCTGTTATATAACAAACTGGCTTTGAAAATAAAAAATAATGTCTTAGCCAATAAGGAATTATTTTTTCTGCTTGTAATTCATGTATTTTAACAAATCCAATAAATCCTAAGATTCCAGCAATCGTAATTACTATATAACTTGTTATTTCATTTCCAATTTTATCTTTTAAAATGAGATATGTGGGAACTACTAAAGCTACTATTAAAATAGCAAATCCCCATTGTCTAAAATTAAAGAAGTAAATTTTCTCTTTATAATCATTAATTTCATCAAATACTATAATTTCAATATTTTCCATTTTTAATGTCCTCCTGTTATTTTTTCTGCAAATTGACTTCCATATTGAATAATTGCAAGATACATTCCATTCAAAAATAACATAGCAACTATAGTAGATATAGCACTTATTGAATCTACCGAAGCACTTAATCCAGATAGTCCGTACCGCATAAATATTGGTCGCAATATATATAATTATTGCTTCTATTCCTATACTTGTGGCAAACAAAAAATATTGTATCGCTTTTCCTCGACTTTCATCATCAACAGCCAACGCAATTGGAATTGGCGCAAAAGCAAAACAAAATATTAGTTTAACTATGCGTAGAAAAATCTGTGTAAATATTTGAATCAATGTTGTCATAAATGGAATAAATAGTATTAAATATAAACCATATGTCATAATACTATCAACGAACCCGATTGGGTACAGCATTAACTAATGTCTCGGCTATATTTATATTTGAACTGCTATTATTTAAAGCATTAGTAACAGTTACAAAAATATCATTTACAACATTCATAATAGTAGATAAAAAAGTATATCCATTCATAATAAAATACTTTAATAAGAAAAATACTACGAATGACATAGCAACTCTCTCCCATGAGATTTTATCTACTTCTATTGACTTTTTTATCAAATTAATCATAAAAAAAAGAATCAATAAACTCAGAGCCACGGGAATCACACAATCATTAACAATTTTCCCAATACTCCAAATGTTAATATTTTGCACACTAGAGAAATCAGTCAATTTTTGCACTGAACCTATTAAGTCACCAGAATCAAGTTCAATTCCAAAAGCATTAAATTTAAAATTATAAAGAAGTCTAATAAGTCCATCCAATTATAAAAATCCTCCTATTTTGTTTTTATTAATTTTTTTCTCCACTGTAACAATCGTATCGTTGTGCTTTCCACCATGAGCAACTAATAATATTTCCATAGTATAGAATCCTCTACATTTCCCAATTCCATTAGAATTCCAAGCAAAAGAAATACAAATACCACTTGGCTTTAAAATTCTAGAAATTTCATCTTTTTGTAATCGCCAATATCTAGCTGATGTAGTTTCAAAGTCAACTGTTTTATCTAATTTCCTATATATTTCAGATACTTGCCTAGACGAATACGGTGGGTCATATAGAACTATATCAACAGAATTACTATCAAATAATTTGTAAAAGTCTAAAGCATCTAAATTATAATCAGTATGATATAGAGTATCTATATCATTTGTTATAGTTGCAATATTGCTATTATTTGCAAAAGCGTCTATTGATAGTAATTCAGGTTTTATATATCTATTCAATAATTCTCGTATAGGCTTTATGGAGAAAGTATTTTTGTTAGGCATAGCCCAAGATTTAGTAATTTTTATATTTTTATTCATGTTAAACTTTGTGTAAATTTCTCCTTTTTACAGTCCAAATAAATGTCTAGATTGAGCAATTGCAACAAGCATAAATCCTGCCATCAGAGTCATTAATCCTCGTGACTTTCCGTTCTGCATCTTCTCTCTGCCAACCAAGGGCAAACATTACTCCACCCACGAGTGCAATAATTCCTCCGAATTTTTGTTAGCCAATCACATGCAAATGCTATGAAGCTATCAATAGATTCTGTGTTAGATGCAGCATATACCTTTGTCTGTGCAATAATAAATAGAGAACATAAAATGCTACCTAAAGTTGATATCTTATTAACAATCCCTCCCTTTCTATTTTTTAATTTTTGAATTATTTTTCTCATTGATTTTTTTCCTCCTCATATAAAAAAAAGATATCCCTATAAAGAATACCTCTTTCAATTTTTAATCTTTATCTTTTAATTCTTCAAACTGAATTACTCCATATTTGTATAACTGTTTTAATTCATTTCTATCCACTTTTTCTATCTTTGAAATTTCAATAGTCTTTGCAAACGCCAATCCCACATTACAAAGCAATCTATATGCTGAATTCCTTTGATATTCTAATTCTTCTCTGTGTTCATATAATTTATCTACATTTCCTCTCCATGGCTCATACAAATTAGAATAATTTTGGTGTTCTTCCAAATTGTATAATTTAGAATAAAATGCTCCTACTGTTGCAACAAATAAAATGCAATATTCCTTGGGCATTTTAGATATTTCATCTAAAGTTGCCAATTCTCTACCTACTATATCCCAATTTGTGCTACTAGAATTTTGTTTTGAGAAAGTCCTACCCATACTTTTTTTATACCAAGTTTTTTTACCGAAGTAAAGAAACAATATATTCCAATGTCTCTTTAGAGTTGCTACCTAAGAAAAGTATTGTGTCAACACAGTCTAAAACTGATTCCCAACTATCTTTATATCTCTTTTTTAATTGACTTAGAGATTGTAGTCCGAATTGTTATTCCGTACATTTAATCCGTCTTAAATATGCTAATTCTTCAACAAATCGTGGTATTTCTCCGTAATTGAGCCCATTCATCCATATAAATTTCTAACGGTGTAACAAGACTTCCACCAAGCTTTTTAGCATTTTCATCTATCATTGCAAATATTTGTGTATAAAAAATACTTGCTAAGAAATTGAATGTTGAATCTGATGGCTTAGTTATAATAAAATAAGCTATTTTTCCATTTCCAATATGTCTATTTGCCTCGGTATTTATTTTCTGCAGAATTGGTGAATTGTTGTCGACAGGCATACCGAATTCGCTCTAATTCCATGTCATCGATATCTGTTAAATCTGCGATTTCTTTTATGTTAAAAGCTGCTAGTCTTGCAGTAGCAACCATAATAATCGTACTCATCATTTTCGGTGCTGAAGCGGCAACTTTAAAATGTCGATATTGTTTTACGCCAATAGCGTCTGGCTCTTCCTTTGCCCAATTTTCAAAAAGTTTATCTAGCGACGAAGTTCCTGTTGCATCTGGATTGCTTAATCTAATTAATTTTAAAATAGTAGTGAAATTTTGATGTCTTTTATCGTAGTGTCTTATAGTGTAATAAAAAAGTGCCTGTAAGAATATCATCTCTGCTTTCTCCCAAAATGGGTCACCAGACGTGCTTTCAATATTTTCACTTTTAGTGTTTAGCATTAGTGTATTAATAAGACTCATTACATCATCTTCTTGTATTTCACTATTATAATTCATCTCTCCTAATATTTCATTGAAAGAAGGTATCTCTTTTATATATGTAAAAGGATTGTAGTGATTAGATTTTGATTTTTCATCTAAATTTAAAACCTTAATAGTATATCCCTTTTGTTTCAAAGAATATCCGCAGTCTCTCAATAATTCTCCGTTTAGGGTCAGTTACAACAATACTCCCATTTGCATTAAGAATATTAGGTTTGAAGTAGTATCTTGACTTTCCGAGTTCCAGGACGACCAATCAGCATTACATGCCTGTTCATTTTACTTTTTTTCATATCTTTAGAAATTAACTCTGTTTGTGTTAGAATCATGTTGTTTTCAAAGTTCTTGTCTCTTTTGTTAGCAATATCCTTTGAATTTCGCCATTCTGCCGAACCGATATGTGTCCTCTTGAATATTTTTCTTATTCTTCATACGATAAGTTTCATAAATCATGAATACAAAAAAAGACACTCCTACAGAAATAGTAAGATTTTTACTGTTTAAATCTATAGCAGTGTTTATTTTATATAATTCGTTGAGTGCCACTGAAAAGAATTCTAAATTCCAAACTCCATTGTTATCGCTTACTAATGTAGTAACTCTTAACATATAATAGAAGATTAATATAAATATTATAAATAAAAGTAAGTATGGTGTTTTTTTGTTTTTCTTAATCAGTATATAATATCACTCTCCTTAATTTAATATTCTATATCTATAGAGCTTTCATTTTCGATTATTTTAGCATTTACATCTTCTTTTACTTTATCAATAGTATAAGCCGTCCAGGTCCAATAGCCTGCACCTAAACAATAAACTTTCTTTTGCCCTTCCTTGGTATTAATAATATGTCCATATCCTACTGTTTCTTTTCCATTTTCTTTTTCAATAGCATAATAACAATCATTCTTTTCACTATATTCTATTCTATAATCCGTTGTTGAAGCCTTATTAGCAATTATATCTGCTATTGGCTTTTCAAACGATGGTGTGGCCCATCCATTCCATTTTCTACTTTCGATATGGTATCCTTCATAATATTCGCTAGTATCATCTAGTTCAAAATATGCTTTTTTTTCCATTTCTTCTATATTAATTACCTACCTCTTTTTCTATATTTTCAAAATCAACTTTAATTTCTTTAGCATTTTCCATATTAATTATAGCATTACTATTTTCTTTTTCTATTTGTTCAAAAATATGTAGTCTCTCGGTTTCTTCTTTGACAACATCTCTTTTTTTTTCTTTTTCAGCTAATTCTTTTAAATCACTTCTTAAAACAGTCCATAAACATTCATTTTCCTGTCTCTTCATAATATAATTTTTTCCACTAAGAATCTCATAAGTTTGCTTTTCTTCATTTCCTATTCCTGTTTTAAATGATATTAATTCATCTTGTGATTTTATATTCCATTGTATATTTTTATTGTCATTCCCATATACTCGTAGTTGACCCGAATCGTTAAATCCTAGTTGATTATATCTTTCTAAATGTTTATTTTCGAAATATACATTAACTATTTTTTTCTCATCTTCATTAGTAATAATTTTAACACCGATATGGAATATCAGATATTTCTAATTCATTTTCCATTTTTAAAAAGGTTGAAAAAGCTATTTCATGAACACAGTAATCCCTCTTAAAGTCTTTCACATTTACACTTCCAATTTCATGAAATTTAAACTTATCAGATAGTTTTCTTAATTGTTGTGAATTCAAATTCATTCCTTCTTCTTTAATTTCTTCTATAGCAGCTTGCGTATTTTCATCAAACAATTCTTTAGAAATCCCCGTTCTGTATGCAATAATATCTGCTATTCTGTCTGCCATATAAGGTGCTTTAGATTTATTGAAGTAAATATTATAGACTTTGTCCTTGTGCTGTTCTACTTGTTTATTCTGACTTTTCTCACTTTTTTTAATTATTTTGTCTAATTGCAATATTGTAGAAATCCTAGGATGCAGCATTTTAAAATGATATAATCGTTTTATTCTGCGATTATATCGTGTAATTCTTTTTTGTTGTGCCAGTGATTTCTTCTTCCCAAATTCATCGTCATCATCTGCTTTTAGTTTTCTCTCGCTAGCAACTACACGTACATCATCTTTTTGACACTTTTCCATTGTTTTAATAGTTTCATCATAAGATAAGTTGGTTAGCTTCTCTAGTTCTTTAGTACTACCATCCTTTTGTACTGCCTTAATTCCCTCCAAAAAGTAATGATAACTAAATAATGAAAAAGGTTTTAGAAAATATTTATAACTGTATTTTAAACTGTCCTTAATGCCAATTTTTGCTACTTTAATTGCTTGATTATATACTTGTTCTGCATCGGACTTATTATTTGCTTGCATTATACCATCACCTCTTTTTCTCTTTGCACTTCATATATTTTTGAATATTTTTTATAAAAATCATCTAGTGTCAGTCTATCGCTCCATTTCCTTAAATTCCTATCAACATCTACTTTATATTCGCTCATATTCGCTTGATTTGCTTCATCATTTAAAATCTCAATTCTTTCATTTTCTTTTCTATATAGTTGTTTTGGTATGAATACTTGAATTTCTTTACTTATTGGTAGATACATTCCTTTATATGTTTCTTTTTCCTCACCTGATAGATTAACGAAAATTGACATAGCATTTTTTTTCTGATTTTTTTTGATACTTTCCTCTATCTTCGGTATTTCGATATTTTCTATTTGTTTTTCACTTACTTGAAGTATATTTTTATTATTATTAAAAACTAATAAAGTTTTGTACTTTCCATTATTGACATATTGTCTACTCAGTGCTGATTTTATCTCATCTGTATATGCTAAAGCATATCTGATAGCTTCCATTGAACCCTCAGAATAATTAGAAATTGCCTGTTCTTTAAATGTCTTTTCATAAGTACGAGGAAATAATGTCTTAAACTGATTTATATTATTAGAAATAAATATTTCTTCAAATTCATCTAAGTTATTTTCAACATATTCTTTTATTTCTTTGCTAAAACTCTCGTTATATTGTTTAGTTATTATTTCTTTTTGTTCTATTGTTAAATTGATATCTACTACGTTCCCTTTTGAATTAAATATTTTTACATTATTTAGCAGTTTTTCAAGTATGAAAACTTTATCATTTTTAAACTCGATATAATCATTTGTTTTAAAAATATAGTCTTCTATATAACTATTAATATTTATTTTTTTCTCTTCATCTTGTAGATATTTTTCGTCATTTAATGTTTTATTTACTACATCTATGGTGAGTTTATTTGACTCTATATATTTTAATAAAATTTGATTTTGATGTTCTATAGCATATTTTTTTATTAGCTCTAAAATATAATTATAAAAAAAGATATCTTTATATTTATCAATCCTAGCTTCTATTTGTGTAGGATTAATAATTTGTTCTATTTCTTCACTTGTATAACTTGTATTATTTTCCATGAATTCTCTAAAATTTAATGCATCCTTTGTATTTTTTATCATTTCATTTTTTACCATCTTCTGATATATGTCATTTATGTTCTCTACAGTTAATTCTTTACCTTTTATATATTGATACTGTAATAAAAAAGTAAATGCTGATATTTTAGTACTATATACTTCTTCTTTCGTTATATTCGCTATTTGCAAATCTCCAAAATCTTTATAATTTCCTATTCTTGAAATATCTAATACACTTACTTTTAAATTTTGTTTCAATAATTCTGGAATAATTCTAATCATAGCTTCTTTTCCAGCTTGGTCATTATCTAAACATAAAGTAATTTCACAATTTAATTTTTTAATTAAATTAATATGTTCTTTTGTTAATGCAGTTCCCATTGTTCCTACTACATTATCGACCTTCATTTGTTTGGCACTTATAACATCCATATAGCCTTCCACAATAATTAGTTCATCATTTCTAGCATATAGTTTCGCTTTATGATAATTGAATAGTAAATTGCTTTTATTGAAAAACTCTGTCTCCTTTGTATTCAGGTACTTCGGTTTTTCACTATCATTTATTGCTCTTGCTCCAAAACCTACTATCTTTCCATTTACAGCAAAAATCGGAATAGTTATTCTGCCACTAAATACATCTTTTTTGTTGTTTATAATCCCTACATTCTCTAGTTCTTCCATACTATAATGTTTTAAAAGTTCTTTTGAGATTGTAAGATATTGCGGAGCATAACCTATATGAAAATGTTTTATTGTTTCATTTGATATTTTTCGATTTCTTAAATGTTCTAAGCAATTTGATATTTCTGTATGACTTCTGTTTAAATTTGCTTCGGTTAATGTTATAAAATCCATTAAAGCATTTTCTAACTTTTGCTTTTTTTTCTGCTCTTCTGTTATTGGACTATTCTCATTCTGTGCCTTTGGAATATTGATATTTAAGTGTTGTATATCAATAGCTTTTTGCATTGCATCTCTAAAGCTAATCTTATTGTGATTGATTTCATTTTCATATTTTTGTATAAAAGATATTGCATTTCCACCTGTGCCACATGCAAAGCATTTTACTATTCCTTTGTTTGGATGAATACTCATAGATGGATGTGTGTCTGAATGAAAAGGACAAATGCATTTGTTTTTATTAATTTTTATGCCGTAATATTCTAGTATTCCTTGAATATTTGAACTGTTTAATATTTCATCATATACATCACTCATATTCTTTTTCCTCATTATTTATTTCCTCGGCATGTTGAAAATAACGAGTTAATAATTTATCTGAATTTCTTAATTCTATAAAACTACTAGCCATTTTAGCATTAGGCACAAATACATATTTACGATTATAACTTGTATATGATTGATTTATGTCCTTATTTAGTAAAGGAGATTTAATATAAATGGAATATGAGTAATCATTTAATTCTAGTTGCTTTATAATTTCTTTTATTAATTCTATTTCTTTTATATTTATCATATCCCATGATAAACTAGTAAAACTATTTAATTCTATTTTGTTTTCTATACGAGTTAATATTTTTTTTAAAGCTACATCAGTTTGTTTTTCTACTATACTCTCAATAACTTTTAAACCCTCATTTTGCACAATCAATCTAGCATCTATATTTCTTATTATGCATCACCTCTAATTCTGTGAAATTTTTTAGCTATTTCTCTAATCTCGAATCATCTTTGTTACTTAATATACATCACTCATATTCTATTTCCTCCACTTGCTTTATATCCTTTGGATGTTTTTCATAGTATTGTAATTGTTCTTCCATATCCTTCTCATCAAAAGTATATATAATCGAAGGAAAGGGCAGAGTTTTTATTTCTCTATTTTTCGATTCATAGTGCAGATTTATTTCTTCCTCTCCTGGATATTCTCCAATTATAGATAATGTATATGATATATCATGTTCCTCTAAATCCATCATTACATCTTTCAATAAGCGTTCTTTTGCTAAATTAACCTTATCCCATCCAAGATATATAACTTCACCAAATTTTTTATTTATTGTTGTATTTTTTAAAACAACTTGTAGAAAATCATCATTTATAAATACATTTAACCCTTGTAATATAGATAAACCTTCTTTAGTTGTAATTAATCTTATTTGTGATTTATGTCCTATAAATTAATTCACCTCCATATCGAGAAAGTCTTTTATATGATGTTCTAAAATAGAATCATCTTTGTTACTAATAAATACTAAAAGTACTTCCCTTTTTTCTTGATTAAATATAGTAACAATAATATCAGTCTCCTTTCTCAAAACTTGAATGAAGTCATATATTTGTTTAGTAGTATAATCATCATTCACCTTTATATTAGTATATTTTAGAATACTAAACGGCTTTGCTATTTTTGAAGCAATAGCACAAACATCTCTACTTATAACTGTATTCTTCTCTATTTTCTCAAAATAGATATCATCAAAAATTAAATAATATGCCCCTTCTATAGTTTTATCGATTAATAATGACCTTAGTTCATTGAAGTTATATATAATGTTTGATTGTATATTGTCTCCTCCTTTTTATTAGAAAACTGAGTGAGAAGAATTCCCACTCATAGATTAATTATTTTTCCTTTTTCTTTTTAGTACTATCACTCCAGTAACAATTCCAATCAACGAAATTGTCATTAGTCCTATTGTTAGAATATAGTTTATTTCACTTCCTGTTTGAATTACTGGTGCTAATGAGTTATAATAAATAAAACTATATACATTATTATTTTCCTCTAACAATATATTATCTGCGAATACTCCTTTATCATTAATTTCAATTTTAACAACTTGGTCTGATAGCACATAGCCTGCAGGTGCTTTTCCGCTCTTTGATATAGTATATTCCATATCGTAAATTCTCAAATAAAACAGTACCTTTTGATTCATTTGCCTTAACTGTCTTAATTAGTTTAGTACAGTTCTCATCTTCATAAAGATTGAATTCAAACTTATTAGATTTAATATGTTCACCAGTATCTCTATCTATTTTTTCTACTTGAACCGCTTTTACTATAGGCATATCCTTCATCTCTACAACTTGTGTGGCTTTATCTGTGGAGACTGTAAATGTTATACTTTCAGCAATCTCAAATCCGATATGGAGCGTTTTTTTCTGTTAATATATAAGTTTTGTTTTCTTCTAGTCCAGAGACATGGTGAGCTTCTTTAGTTGATATCCATTCATCTATAATGTTGCCTTCTTCATCAGTCACAATGAGTTCTGCTCCCTCTATTTCTTCGTCATTTGTCAAATCTTTTTTAGTTACATCTACTATTTTATCTATCATAACAACTGACTGAACATCTTTTGTATTATTGACATTAAATTCAATGTCAGTCGCTTTCACAAATCCTTCTATAGAAATTTCCTCATGAAGTCTATAAGTTTTGTCAACTAATAATCCTTCTATTATATGAGGTATTTTAGAAGAAATCCATTCATCAATTATATTGTTGTTCTCATCAAATACTTGTAAAGTAGCACCTTCAACTTCTTCGCCACTTATGTCTTGTTTTGATATTTCGATAACAGTTGTATCATTAACAACTTCTCTTGTTTCTGTATATACTTTTGTTGTGGTATCTTTTTGCGTGAATTTTACTTCATGTCTAGTTTCATTTAGAACTAAGCATGGTAATGTTTCACACTCAAAAAATTCATAACAACCTATAGGAAGTTCAGTTATTTTTAATTTTCCATCTTTCGAAAGATTATATGTTCCAATTTCTTTTCCTTTAGGATATACAACACTCCCATCGCTCATATCAAGTATATCTTCTTTTGCTACTAACTTAAATTTAATTTTACTTAAATCACTGATATCTACTAAAGATGTATCAACATTTTCTTTTAATGCTACCGATTTATCAATTATCAATGTAGCTTTTGGTTGTTCATTTTCTACATTCACCGTAATCCATGCATCCAAGTCTTCATCATATTCTAAAGTTTCATTTTTATTATTTACTTCAAATACAATATCTTTATCTAATTGTAAAAAATTATCTGGCACTTTTATCTCTGATAATTTATATTTTCCGCCCTTCAAGCTTTGTTTCAGTTGTTGCAATGCCTCTATCAGTTGTAGTCCACGATGTGTAATAAGTATCCCCAACTTTACATTTTACTTGTTCCCATTCTCCTGTACTTTCATTTAATTTATATAGTTCAAAAGTTGCATTGGAAAATGTTACTACTTTTCCAGTTTCTTTGTCTAACTTTACTAGTTTAAGATATGCACTAAAAGGTAAATCGTTCGCAACAAGTGATTTAATAATTTCATTACTATCTCTATCTATTGTTACATAGAAGTCTTCTACTGTTTCTATTTTTGACGACGGAGTATAGGTCTCTCGGACAGTATAATTTCCGTAGGACATTAGTCCTGATACGCCACGCCCGTTTTCTGACGTTTTGAAAATAGAATATTCATCTTGTGCATACTGTTCCAAATGTTTTAGTGCTTCATCAAAACTTCCATAAGCTTCCACATATCTTGTAAGAATTGCAGTAAACTCTGCTCCCTCTACATAATCTGCTATAGTGTTATCATTTGTAGTTACTTTGATTACTTCGAATTTTGCCTTTTGCACAATATTACTTACTATCCCACTTACTTTTATTACTTTCGTATTACTATCTTTATATGCAAACTCATAATTATATATATTTTCATCTCTAGTATATCCGCTCAGGAACTGTTGTCTCTAAAGCATAAAAATTGCCTATTGGAATCCCTGTTAGTTTGTTTTCATTTACACTAAGTTTTGCATTTGTAGAATTACTAACAATTTGTATAGTTGCAATTCCTTTTTCGTCAAAGGTAAAAGTTGCAACTGGTTCGTCCTTTGAAAAGTACTTAACTGTATTAGCTTCATTATAAATATCATTACTTGCATATAATGTATATACTGTTCCCTTTACAGTCGCATCCCCATGGTGAATTGTTCCATCAATTCTATTAGAAGTACCTGTGTCTAAATCTTCTTTAATAATTTGAAGTTCTCCTGTTGGCTCTTCATTAGTTACAGTTAAAATGTTAGCCTCTGCCTTCTCTCCTACTTTTACCTCTACATCATAAATAGTACTATTTAGTAAATATCCTGTGGCAGAAGATATTTCCTGCACATGGTATTCTCCAGCCTTTAAATCTTCTAATACAATATCTCCTGCTGTTGAAGTTACTTTTGAATTAGAATATCCTGTATCTTCACTCCAAATTCTAAAAGTACATCCAGCTAATAAATCTCCATTGCTATTAACTTTTTTGACAGTTAATCCACCATTCAATTTAATATTTAGACGTAAACGGAAAAATGGGTCAACTGGGTAGTAATTTGTGTATGCAGTTCTTTGTAAATTGTTATCTATTATATATACTTTAGATGTAGAGTTTCCATAATGAAGACGTAATCCTACATTTTCTGATTTGAAAGTATAATTTTCAGATTTGCAAGTATCTGTTACAGTAATATATAAATCATTACTCCCCTTAGTGTGTTCAAATTTTATTCCATCGATAATTTTATTGACTGTTGGATAATCTTTTAAATGTCCATCAGAATCAGTCAATTTATATTTTTTATTTACTTGTAACGTTATTGTGTCTCCTGCAAAGCTTGGTACTGCATTATCTCTTTCTTTTATCTTAGCATTAATTTGTGCTTTCCATGTGTTATATTCAGTTTGTATTGAAGAGTCTAAAAATGTTCCAGGACTCTGCTTTAGTTTTTCCCAAATTAGTTGCTGAGTAAAAGCATAAACTTTACTTACAGCCCTATAATCGCTTTGACCCGGAATAATATTTCTATCTCCATAAGTTTCATACCAGCCAACATAGGCAACTTTGTATGCATCTGTTAAATCATCATCTTTATATGTTTTTCCATCAACCTCAGAACCTGAAAAAGTCCCATCGTATAGATTCACTCCGCATTGAATACAAAACGCTTCACGATAATTACTTCCGTTTACAGATATTCTTTTTGAGTAAATTCCTTCCCCAAATTCGTCATTATTAACAGTTGTTTGTAGATATGTTGGAAGATTTTGCACTTCTATTCTATCAGAGCTATAAGTTTGTCGTGTTTGCGAAGTTGCCATATTTTCTTGTGTAATAAATGTTTCTAAAACTTCAACTTTTTGTAATTCATTCTCTTCTATCTTCCTATTCTGTTCTTCTATCTCTAAAACGCTTTCCTTTTCTTCCGTTATTTCTTTTGAAATCTCTTCTTGACTAGTTTCTTCTGTACTTTTACTTTCTTCTTGCACTTGTTCTATTTCTCTATTTTGTTCAACTATAACATTTTCATTCTCGTTTACCTTATTTGATATTTCTGTTGTAGCTAAGCTTAAACTATGTAAAATATTAGAAAATAAAATTATTACAGTACAAATAAAAGTCATAATTTTAATTTTTTTCTCATTTTTCATGTTTTTCCTCCCAGTATTTATTTTCATTTTAAAATGATATTTAATTCTTTATCTTTCAACAAAAAGCAGGTTTCCAAACCTGCTTTTTTACTTTAAATATATAAATACAATTCTTTATCTTTTTTGATATATGAAATCACCCGTAACTAATCCACAATCTGTATCAGACTTTCCGTTAAAATATGTTTGGCAACTATGAACATTTTGATAGCCGAACAGGGCAATTTTCAATATAATTATCCCAAGTAATCATTCCATTATCATATAAATTATCCCATCTTTTTGTCTCGGAATTAAAATATTCTACAAATTCATCAAATGACGAAAACCATTTACCACAATTTCCAGTTGTTGAGTGAACATGAGATTTATTTGATGTTTTTACATTATTATCGCCATTGCTACTAATAGTGTTATTATTAGTTTTATTGTTAGATTTTTTAGTAGTATTCTGCTTTGTGGTAGATGCGGATTTTGTTATAGTTATTGTCTCATTTTTATTAGATTGTACGTTCGTCATATCAATATTATTATTTTCTTTTGTTAGTTCATTTTCTGCTTTTAGGTCATTCTCTGCCTCTTCGTTAGCTGCATGCATTGAAATCTCTATACTATCTGTTACTACATTTATGTTATTAATCTCTATTTTTTCTATAGATGAATTCAATTTTGAAATGTTGGCTTCTTTCCTCCTAAAAAAGTTTACAAAGAATATACTTATGAAGACTATAAGAATTAAGATAGTTATTGATATTATAAAATATTTTTTCATATATTATCACCTCTTATAGTAATAATAACGCCCTTTTCTTCATTTGTCAGCCCTTTTTTATTTTTTTCTTTTCATTCCCTTGACCAATCACTCCTTCATTAATGTCATTTAAAAGCTTAGTAGAACTTGCTTCTAGCTTTTCATATTCCTTCCTAAATGAATATAATTTTTTCAATGTAATATCTAACTCGTCAATTTCCTTTTGAATTTCCTCTTGCTTATTCTTTTTTATTTCTTTTTGCTGTTCCAGTTTTTGTATCCTTGACAAAATTTTTCTTAGCATATATCACCTTCTTGTATAATATATTTAGGTTTTTTAAATGGGATCTACCTATAAAACCCA
>CANDRW010000031.1 GCA_947388675.1 uncultured Clostridium sp.
TCTCTACACATTTTGTTTGTATATTCTTCTGGTTTTACCCAAAGTACAGTATGGTCTTTTTCAATAGGTTCTGCTACTTTTTTATCAAATTCTGCAAGGTAAACATAGGCTGTTACTTCTAAATATCCTTTTTCTTCTGCATATATGTATGAGCCTACTTCCTCAAACTTTCTTACATTTTTTAGTGTATATCCTGCTTCTTCAATCATTTCTCTCTTTAAGGCATCTAACTCACTTTCTCCTTTTTCTATGCCTCCACCTAAATAAAAATAATCTTTTGCATCTGTTACAATTCCAATTTTCTCTTGGTTTTCATTTATAATAATTGCATAAGCTCCAGGTCTTTTTGTATATTTTATATTTTCATCTTTATTACCAACATATTTCATTTTTCAATTCATCTCCCATTTCAATTATATATCTATAAATTGCATTCCAATCTCTCAAAGTAATATAGTCATTATAGTTAATATTGTCATTTGCTATTCTTATTGCTACTACTCCTATATTTGATACATCTATGCAATTACTCGCTTTATCATCAATAAATATGTCTATTTTTTCTTCTTTACAAATTTGTGCCTTATCTCTTGCATTTACAATTAATTTGTCATATTCTATATTATTCTTGTCTAGCCACTCTTTGCTTAGTTTATATGGATTATCGTGAAATTCAGAATCTCTTGCTGTTACAATATATACTTCATGTCCTGCTTTTCTTAATTTCCTGATTGTTTCCTTTGCATTTTCTCTTGGAATTGCTTTATTTGTAACTGATTCTTGGATGTCTTTTAGAAAATATTTAAGTTCATCATAAGTAAATCCATATTTTGCTTGATAAATGTTCCCATCATTCTTATCTACTAGATTAGATGTGTCTTTTGCTTGATTTTTTCCTAACTTAGTAGCATACTCTAATGCTGCATTTTCTAGTTCTTCATTTATGTCAGTTAGTGTATCATCAATATCTATCCCTATTCGCATTTTTTAATACTCTCCCTTTTTATACTATAATTAATCCAAAGTGTTGATATAATTGATAAACCAAAAATTATCATAAATACTTTTTCTCCAATAATACTACTTAAAATTGCTAATATACTAAAAACTACTACTTCTGTAAAACATAGACTCATTTGCCCAACTGAAGATAATAAATCGTTATCTTCTTTTGATTCTTTAATAATATTTTGTATTGATGTTTGTATTGATGTTTCATAAACTTTTGAGATATTATCACTAACCGTTTTATTGATAGATATTACAAATTTGTCTTTTACAAATAGATATATTGATGTAATACTAGCTTTTATCAATGTTACTAAATTATTTGAACTTTTTATATTCTTATCAGTATATTTTCCTATTAAAATAATAGTTATAACTTGAAACAGTAGTGATACTATAGTAATTACTGAAAATGCTTTAAAGTCTTGTAACAATAAATATAAATACAAAGGAACAAATTGTCTTTCTATTATATGATTAGTTTTTAATGCATATATAATTTTATATTTATTCTTGCTATGTATTAAATATTTTATACTAGCCTTGAATACACTTGATTTCTTTTCTGGTTTATAATCTATTTTTAATATTGCAAAATATTGTAATAAAAAGAAAAGTGTTAGTATAATAAATAAAACAAATGTATTATCACTTATAACTCCCCAAGCTACAAAGCAACTTGCTAAAACTGTCCCCACTATTTTACTTATATTATATAGACTATTGAATCTTCCTCTATGCTCAGTTTCTACATATTTACTAGATAATGCATCAGAAGATGGATTAGATAATCCATTTAATCCCATTGCTATTACAAATACAACAAGATTTGCCAATAAATTTTGATTAACTAATATAAAATAAGCATATATTATATCAAATAAGTTTGATATTAGTATACATTTCGCAATTCCTATTTTGTTTGATATTGTTATAAATAAAGGAGTTATTAGTCCCATAATAAGAAATCTTATGCCATATATTAGTAATATTAAATGTATAGATAAACCTGTTTTGTATAGCATAACTGTTCCAAATGTTTCTCTTAGTGCATTTGCAAAACTATACAGAAATATACTTAAATACATATATTTGTATTCTTTTTTATAAAAATATTCTTTCATATCTTGCTCCATTTTTATTTTTTACAAATTTTCCTTTATCTCTGGAAATAAGTCATAAAGATTATATCCTAGTAAATTATCAAAAAATTCCTTTAACTTGTATGTTTCTATTACATGATATTGTGTATTAGGATGAGCTCCTTTTCTAATGATAATGTCAATTAATCTTTTATCTATTGTAAATACTTTACCGCCAGGAGGACACATTAAATCACATAAATTGATTAGTTTTTCTTCTATTGTGTAATGATGATTTTTTATAAAATCGGTTAAAAATGGGATTTCTTTCGAATCTGATACTCCACCTGCTGTACAAGTAATGTCATTGTTTAAGTAGGAATGTGTTAAACATATATTACAATATTCTTCATCATATCCTAACTCTTTCATATAGTTATATCCACTTATTTCGTGTTTATGGAATTTATCATTGTACTTTCCTATATCATGCGCATATCCAAGTGTCATTGCTTTGTCTATATCTACCTTATGTCCTTTTTCGTTCAATGCCTTTGCTATTTTTCCTGCTGTATTTCCTACACAAATACAATGCTCTATCCATTTTGCATCTTCTACTTCTAATCTGGCTTTTTCTAGTATTTTCCTTGCTTCTTCACTTGTTAATTTCAAAACTTATTCCCCCAACTTTCTAAATAAATCTGTATAGATTTTATCTACATTTAAGTAATTTACCATTGTTATTTTGTGTCTATTGTCTGTCATTTCATAAGAACTATCTTCTTTTATGTTAGGACAGCTTATCTCTTGTACTTCAAACCATCTTTTTTCGATTAGATAAGCAATTACACTAATATCCCAAATAACCCTTCTTTCTTGTATTCCATGGTAGCCATCATTATAAAATCTTTGGCATAAGTAATCGCATAATTCACTTTTTCCTTTTAGGAAGTGTTCTAATTCATAGATAGATGTCATCAAATTAGATGATACACTTTTTGCAGGAATCACTGTTAGTTTTACTTTTGAATCAAACACAGTTTTAACAGCAACTCTATCTTTGAAATTCGTTTCTACATTATTTCCTTGTAAAAAGCTATGTCCGACCTAACCATACTACTTCAATTTTGTCTATTATTTTTGGCTCTTTTTTAATTGCTAAAGCTACATTTGTGATAGCTCCTATTGCCATAATATAAGTCTTTTCATTCTTTAGGGCTATTTCAATAATTTTATTTACTGCATCATTTTCTTGTTCATATCCATTTATCATAAAGTCCATTGAGCCTTTGAATACTTTATTTGTTGTATCAAAATCTAACCATTTGCATATTTTTAATATCTCATTATAACTATTTTCTTGTCCTTCTGGTATCGTACAATGTTTATTGATATATGGTGCTACTGTTATCGCCTCAACATTAAATATATCTTGGCTTTTTAACATATAGGCAAGTGCAAATTGGTCATCACATTCATTATAGGTATCTGTATCTAAGATTACATTTAGCTTTTTTGGGTGAAAATCCTTTATAAATTCATAAATTTCTTTCCAATTATGTACTCTCTTTAGACTACTTTCTATTTTGTTGTATGGTGTATCCATAAGTAATGATATAATCCCTCGATTATAGGCTTCTGTCAAAATTCTTACCGAATCATCTATCATAATACTTATATCGTTTTCTAGGCATATTTTTGCCTTTTCTAGCGAATTTTTACTGTTAGTTAGTATTAACTTATCGTATTCTATTTTTTCGTTCTCTAGCCAATTTACAGTCATCTGATAGGCATCTGAATATTCTCCATTATCTCTACCACTAATAATATAAATTCCATAGCCTTCTTCTTTTAGCTTTCTTATATATTCTGCTGCTTTGTCAATCGCATTTAGACTTTTCGCAATTCTTTCTATATTTGCATAATAAAAGTTATCTAGTTCTTCTTGACTCCAGTCAAACATTCCTTTTGTGATATATGCTTTTTCATTTATACTTCCTGTATTTCTTAATTCTGTATCATGTTTTAGAAATTCTTTTAATAAAACTTCATCAAAGTTAGATATAACATTATCAATATCAATTCCTATATTACACTTTTGATTCATATTTTTCTCCCTTCCTTACTACTTTTCCATCACTTTCTATCTTAAAGTCTTTATAAAATAATATATTAACGGCTATAAATTGTTCTATCATTGAAAGTGTTTGTCCTATTGCTGTGCAAAATGGTGTTTTTAAAAATGATGCTAAAGTTCTTACTCCAGATGCAGCTATTTTATTTGTTGTTACTTTTGTTTCAAATTTGTCTGTTAATTGTAAATAACATACTTTTATTTGATATAGTGGTTCTACTAAGAAATTGACTATTTCAACACTTAAATATAATAAAGTAATAACTAAATTCAATTCATAAAATCTATATGAAAATACTAACATCAAAAAGCTAGTAAATATCAGAACTCCTAACAATTTATAGGCATTCTTTTTATGTTCTTTATAATTGAACTTTCCTTTACTTATATCTATTTTTGCTACTGTATCTACTGCACCTAAAGAATCCCACTGTGTGTCTGTTACTAATGCTGCGAAATTTAATGCTGTAGTATATTCTTCTCCAAATTCTAATACATTACTAAATCCGAATAAATATGTTAGAAAAAAGAATACATCTCTTGCTATGGAAACTGATTCATATTTTATATTTCTTAACAAGTGTACTTCCAATTTGAACTTTCTATATTGTTTTACTGTTACATATAAAGTATAAAGGAAAATGGCTACCAATGTTGCTACTACAATAACTGTTTTGTTTTTTATAAATAATGCTAGTCCAATTAGGGTAGCAAAATTGATTATATTAAGTGTAATCATATATTTATTTGCTAGTTTTTCTTTTCCTTCAAAATACAATTTTTCTATAACAAAAGCAAACACTAATTGTATGTATAACTGAATAACAGAATATATCGCAAATTCTTTATAAATGTTATAATCCATATTCATAAATTCAATATAACTTTTTATATTAAGAGCAATTAGTCCAAATATAATAGCACCAATAATTATTCCGAAGTGTCATTCCAGACAAAACTGCATTCTCATCTTTGTCTTTTTCTTTGCTTATATTAGCTCCAGTTCCAAATATAGATCTCCCCATTTGCCATATAAACTGAATAGGATATGTAAGAGTAAAAACATTTGCTAAATTTTTATCTAGTACTAATCCTAGTAACATCCATGAAATTACTGGTATAAATGAAAATATTGCTTGATTAAAACTGATTCTTAACAGTCTTTTCATTTTGCTTTTTCCCTTTCTTTTACGATTTTAATTGATATTCTTTAATAAGTTTCATATCACAGTTATAAAACCATAAATATTTTATTCTTGCCACAAATGGCTCAAACTTTTGCTTTGCTATTTGCTCTATAAATTCATTTTGATTTTTGCAATTATATAAATCTATTGTTATATGGGGCAACCATTTTCTTTCTCTGTCCTCTATCTCATTTTTCTTTAAGCATTCTTTTATTTCTTGAATTGTTTTTTGTATATTTTGGTCAAAGCCGTATTGTAAAACATAATCGTACATAATAGCTCTCCTAATATTGAATTTTTATTCGCAATTATTATATCATAAAAAATATCTATATTTTTCTTTTTAAGTAAATTTTTGTATTAAATTGTAAGAAAAGTGGCTTCGCCATATGTGCAGATTGCTTTGCAATCGCACAGGCTGAGGAAACTTAACCTTGTTGTATACAGAAAAATCTTATATTAGATTAAGATAAAAGTCAATTTTTCCTATACAATAAAAAAACAGAGGATGCACTTCAACTTGAAGTACACCCCCGCCCAAAATTCGTGATTACAACTCTTTTGGAAACCAAAAGTCTAATGAAATACTGCTTTCCACATCATCATCAAATTTCAGTTCTTCCAGTTCAAACCATTCCGTTGTGATGTGCCTGTCCTCCTCGACTCTTGCTTTGAAATCCTTAAATGCTATTGCAAGAAGTTCTTTTTTTCCAAGACAAACATCATCTTCTTCGTATTCTACTGTTTTGTCTTGGAAATGATTGCACTCGGCAACTTTGCTTCTGTAAATGTTCTCATCACCATCTCTTGTGAAGTAGCTAATGCTAATACCACTTGTTGCTGCAAACATTGCATCTGGAATATTGCTTGTAGCTTTTTCAATTGCTTGTAAAAAATCTTCCCACAGGAAGTCTGCATTTTGATTTCTCAATGCTTTATATCTTGGAGAAATCCTTGCAATTAGTTCCTCTGTTGTTTTCACTTTTTTTGCCTCCTTAAATTCTTTTGGAGGTATTGAAACCTCCAAGTTTTTTCACTTTTTGGTTTCACAAAAAATCTCTATTCATTTTATCATACTTTATGTAGATTTTCAACTGCACGTTCTAATCTATATTTAGCAAAGGCATCTACGTTTACTTCTTCATGATATTTGCCTCCCTCATTATTTTTCAGTCATTCTAAATATTTTATTTGGTTTCACTGCCATTATTTCCAAGAATCTTAACCCCACCTGTTGCTTCAACAGTTTTTGTTGCCATCTCTTTAATTTGATTATAGGCTTGGTCTAATTTTTCTTGCAATGAGGTTCTTTCACTATTTGCTTTTTCTATTTCTTCTTTCAATGATGCTATTTTATCATTTTGTCTATCTATAGTATTTTGAAAGTCTTTCTTTAGTAACTCAGTAGCATATTTGTGTTCTCTTTCTAATTCTTTTTTTGTATCTTCTCTTCCTCTTATATACTCATTTTCCAAAAGAACTGGAATTTCATTTACTTTTCCTTCTAATTCTTCTATATGTTCCGCATTTGATTTTGCTTCTTCTAATAATTTTGTTACTTCCGCTTCCCTTTTTGATAACTCATTTTCTCTTTTAGCTTTTTCATCCTCCCATTTGTTATTGGCTATTTCTCTTTCTCTCTTTTGTTTATAATTATACTCTTCTACTTCTCTATCTCTTTCTATTTTAAGAGTTTTAGCTTTAAATTCATATTCTTCTTCTAATTTCTCCTTTTTCATTTTGTATTGTTCTTCTAATTCTTTTATACTGTTGTTTACTTCTTCTGTTTTCGTTTTCTTCTCACCTTCTAATCCATTCATGTAGTCTTTTCCCGCATTTACTACCACTACTAAATTAGCAAGTTCACCTTCTACCTCATATAAATTCTTTAGTTTTTCTTCTTCGGCTTGTATTGCTGTTTCTAAGTCTTTAAATTTATTATTCAAGTCTTCTGAAAAAATCTTTTGCTCTACATTTTCTCTTGTAGTTTCTATTGCCTTTTCTACTTTTTGTTTTTTTTCTTCTTTTTCTGGCTCATATTTCATTTTACTCATAGTCTTTTCTCTTTCTAATGCTTCATTTAGTGCATCCAATATTTCTGCTTTTGTGTTTTTTAATGTTATTTCTTCATTTTTCATAGATTTTGCTCCCTTACTTTCTAAATTTTATATGAACTCATCTCCTATTTATGCAACCTTTTCAGTATAATTAATAACTGTAATTTCTGTAATTGCATTTCTTACTGAATTTACTAATCTTTCTAATTGTTTAGCAACTTCATTACTATATGATACTTCTCCACATTGCTTGCATACTTGAGATGGCACATTTTTAATAATAATACAATTATCTAATTCAACCATAAATGTTGTATTCTTATTTTCTAAATCTCCTTTACACATAAAACAATTCATATTATGCAATCTCCTTTCTTGTTTTTAAATCATCTTTCCATTTTATATTATTTCTCCATTCCAAAGAGCATTTTCAATATCTTCTTGCGTTATATTTCTTTGAAATAATCTAACTATAACATGATTAGTCCATCTAATATTTCCATCTTTGACCATTTGCTTTATATTATCTATATTTAAATTTTTCATAAGCACCTCTTTTCATTTAATCCATTTTTGTTTTGCTTGCTTTAAATTATTATAAGTATATCATATTAATTTTTACTTTTCTACCTCTTTGTATTATTTATTTCAATTTAATCTAACCATTCCTATTGACTTTATTTTCCACATTTTTCCATCATACAAGATACGCCTTATTTTTAACTATCTCCTTTTTACCCGTTTCGTCCCTTTAAACACCCTACAGCCCAATTTTAGCTTTTACTTGTATATCTATAATTTGAATACTCTTAAAATATCCGGTTTTAACTCTCTCAAAAAACTTAAAACTGGATACAATTATAGGCTCATTTTTCCTATATTTTATATCCAGTTTCTAAGATTTTGATTATATTTTTTTACAGATGATCGCTGTTTTTTATTTTCCATTTTCTATAAAATGAATCTAAAACTTTATTTCTTTTGCTTGTTGGTAACTTTTGCTGTGCTTCATGAGATGGATTACTATCTACGCTTAGTCCTATTAAACAAGTATTTAACCTCTCAAAATATGGATTAGCTTTTGCAAAGGCAATTATCTCTGTGGTGCACACTGGGGTAAAATCTCCGTGGATGAGAAAATAAAATTACCCATTTACCTTTATACTGATTTAACTCTATTTTTCCCATAGTTGTTTCCGCTTCAAAATCTGGAGCATATGTACCTATTTTCACATTTCCGTTCATCATAATTTCATAATCCATAAAATAAACTCCTTTCATCTGTTATATTTTATGAAAAGAGTTTATTTTATGTGATTACTTTTTATATTATACTTTGTTCATATTCTAAATACAAACCTATTTTCAATTTACACAATCTTTTTTAAATTATTTAAGAATATAATTCCCTCTATAATATCCAAAACCGAATAGATTAAAACTACAACTCCTACTGCTACTACAATAGTGCCTGCATTACTAATTGTATAAATACCACAGGCAAGCATCACTAAAGCTATGATTAAGCTATAAATCCATACTTTAGACTTTGTACTTCTTAATTGCAAAGATAGAGTTGCTCGAATAACACTACTATAAATAATCCATAGTCCAATTAAAATTCTAAAAATCGTTCCTATTTCTTGATGATATACCATAGCTACAATACCTAAGATAATCGCTATAATTCCATAAGCTAAGTCATAGCTATATGAATTACTTCCTTTATTCTTAAGATACTCTAGTCCTTTATAGCCACCAAATGCTATTAAGGTAAGCCCTAAAATAGTAGATATAATTGTAATAATTGCTTCTGGGCTTGTAATTATTACAATCCCAATAATCGCAAATACTGTAGAAGTTATAATTGAACTCCAACCTGTTTTTTTCAATATTTTTCCTAAATATTCCATATCTCTGCTCCTATTCTTTACTCCATATTTTATCCCTATTTATTATTTCTATTCTCCTTCTTTTTTTCCTTCTTTTTCTTTCTTAATACTATCTGACATAATGATAAATTTTACTTCTCCATTTTCCTCTTCTTCTGGATTCATAAAGCTTTGGTAATCTTCTGACAACTCTATTAATTTTTCTGCTCTATTGGTTAAGTTTCTTAAATCTCCATTGATATAATTGCAAATAGGTCTAATTCCTTCTTCATTAAAAGTATGAATTCCATTTGCAAGTGTTGTAGCACCTGTTTTCAATGTTTTAGCACCATCTGTTAATTGATTGTTAGCTTGTAATAGCTGTGTAGTTCCGCTTTGTAAACTAGACAAGCCTGCTTGCATTTGAGAAGAACCATTTTCTAACGCAGTTGTTCCTTGCTTTAAAGTTTTTGTTCCATTATATAATTCTTTACTTCCATTAACTAATTTTGTAGATTGAGATGCTAATGTATCTATACCATCTTTTTTGACTTGTGAAATTCCTTGACTTACTGTTTGTGCACCAACAGTCAAACCTGGATTTTGAGCTGTTCCATTTCCCTCTATTCCTGTTTTTACTTGTGTAATTGAACCATTTAAAATAGCTAAACTGCTAGTTTGGTCATCTGATAAACTTTCTAAAGCTTGTAAGCTTTGTTTTAATGCTTCATTATTAGCTTGTAGCATGGCAATTTTGTCTACATCTGTTGTATCCTTAATTGCTTGCTCATTTGCTTGAATTGTTGCTTGTAAAGTTGCTTTTGCTGTTAAAACTTTTGTTGTTACATCTTTTGCTGCATTTTGTGCAACAGTTACTCCTTGCTCAACTTGTTTGACACCTGTTGCAACACTTTGACTCCCTGCTTCTAATTGTTCTAGTTTTGTACTAATGGTTTGTAACCCACTTTGTACAGCTGTCATTCCTTCGCTTACTTGTTTTGCTCCATTATTTAACATTCCACTGTTAGCACTTAAAGTAGCAATTCCCTGATTTAATTTTGAATACTCTGTATTAGCACTATTAGCACCTTTTTGTACTTGGTTCATTGCTTTATTAAATTCTTGTGATTTTTCATAATAGGTAGTCGTTCCTTCTTTTAACTCATTTGCTCCTTCTTCAATTTGATTACTAGAACTTTGTAATGTATTTACCTTGTTATAGATTTCATCTATCTCTTCTAATAACTTTTTATCATCATCTTCTAATAGTTTAGGAGTAGCAATTGTAAAGATATTACTTAATTCAAAGTTTGTTGTTTCCATGGTAATCTTAACACTATCTGGTAAATTCACTTTTGAAAGACCTAGACTTTCTTGTATCCCTGGCATTGCCATACCAACTACAATTGTTTTTGTTCCATCATTAATAACTCTTCCTTTGCTTACTGTAATATTTTTATTGTTTTCATTATTAATAATTACTCCTGTTGCCACTGCAAATGGCGTATACAGAGTTGTATTAACTCCATTAATTGCTACTACATGTTTTTCATGATTAGTGTAAGTAATTTCTATAGTAACCTTACCACTTTTCCCTGCCAATTCTTCTACTGACATTTCTTTTCCATTTAAAGTGTATTTTATATCACAAGTAATTGGTAACTCTTTGTCTGTTTCTTCCTGTGTTTGTGTTCCATCTTCCAATTGTGTGCTAACTATGGTTTTATAAGTTTCTCCTTCTGTATTTACTTTACTATAAACTGTTTCATCTTTCGCATAAGCAAGTACTGGAGATGTATAGGCAAGAAAACTAACTAATAAGCCTCCTGCAATTAATTTAGATTTTATTTTATTCATAACCTTCACTCCTTTATTTCTTTCATACCTTTTGTTGTTTTACAAATAAGCTTATCGCAAGCTAGTAAAAAGGCTGGTAATACTGTAATAACAACTATCATACTAATAATGGCTCCTCTTGACATTAAACTACATAAAGAACCTATCATTTCAATTTTAGAATAGACTCCCACTCCAAAGGTTGCCCCAAAGAAACATAGTCCACTTGTTACAATAGAACTAATTGAAGTTCCTAATGCTTCATCTACTGCTTGTTTTTTGTCCTTTCCTTCCTTACGAAGTCCTACATATTTTGTAGTAATTAAAATAGCATAATCAATGGTAGCTCCTAATTGAATAGTTCCGATTACAATGGAAGCTACAAACGGTAATATTGTATCAGTATAAGCTGGGATTCCCATATTAATAAAAATAGCAAACTCGATAATGCCAATTAAAATAATTGGTAAAGAAGCAGAGTTTAGTACAAATATCATAATCACTAAAATAACAGCTATCGATACAATATTAACACTATTAAAATCATGGTCTGCAATTTCTACTAAGTCATTCATTAAAGGCCCTTCTCCTGCTAAAATTGCCTTCTCATCATACTCTTTTAGAATAGTATTAATTTGGTCTATTTGATGATTTAACTCATCTGTTGCCATTTCATATTTGGAATTAATAACAATCATTTGATAATCTCCATTTTCAAAAATGGATAAAATCTCTTCTGGTAAAGCTTCTTTTGGTATTCCTAACTCTGCTAGTTTGTTATACCCTAATGTCCACTCTATTCCTTCTACTTCCTCTATTTTATTTAACATCTCTGTCATCTGATTTGTTGGCATATCGTTTTTTACTAATGCTACTTCTGTTGAAACAATCCCAAACTTTTCTTGTAAAATATTTGTTGCTGCAACACCTGGTAAGTCGTCTGGCAATGATTTGTCTAGGTTATAGTAAACTCCTGTATGAGTATAGCCATAAATGGCAAATGGTAAAATGATAAGTGCAATTACAATAATCGCTTTATGGTGTTTAATATTAAAGTTTTTAATTCCTGTAAACTTTGGTAAAATCTCTTTGTGTTTTGTTTTTTCAATTGCTTTATCAAATTGTAATAGCATAGCTGGAAGAACTGTGATAACGCAAATTAGTCCAAATAGAACACCTTTTGCCATAACAATTCCAATATCTTTTCCTAATGTTAAATTCATACTACATAATGCCAAAAATCCTGCAATCGTTGTTAAAGAACTTCCTACTACTGAGGTAGCAGTTTGACAAATAGCATTTGCCATTGCCTGCTCTTTATTTTGACTTTTCTCCTTTTCTGCTTTGTAGCTATGATATAGGAAAATAGCAAAGTCCATTGTGACACCTAGTTGTAATACACTACTGATTGCCTTTGTGATATAGGAAATTTCTCCTAAAAAGATATTGCTTCCCATGTTATATAAAATTGCTATCCCTATATTCAGTAACAATAGGAATGGTGCAAAATAGGAATCTAATGCGACTTGCAAAATAATAATACATAGTGCTACTGCAATCATAACATAAATAGCAATTTCTGAATTAGATAAGTTTCTTGTGTCTAAGATTACAGATGACATACCACTAATTTTGCATTGTTCACTTGTAATTTCTCTCATTTTTGTAATAGTTTCTAGGGTTTCGTCTGATGAAATTCCATCACTAAAAGTTACTAAAAATAAGGTATCATTATCTCTATAGGCAATATCCCTAATTTCATCTGGTAACATTTCTACTGGAAAGTTTGTACCTATTACATCAGTTAATCCTATTACCTTTTCAACAGTATCAAATTCTCTAAACTTATTTTCTAAATCTTGAATATCCTTTGTATCCATATTCTCCAGAACAACAATTGAAAATGCTCCCATATTAAAATCATCCTGTAATATTTTTTGTCCTTGCAATGTTTCAATATCTTCTGGTAAATAAACTAAAATGTCATAGTTTACTCTTGTTGCTGTCATGCCAAGTACAGATGGTATTAATAAAAGTAATGCTATGATAAGGACCAATTTCCTATGTTTACAAATTAGTTGACTAAACTTTTGCATCTTTTTTAATCATCCTTTCTCGTTTATATATTATATGACCAACGGTCATTTTGTATTATACTCCTCTTATGACCATTAGTCAATATTTTTGTAAAAATATTTTATTTTTAAGAAAGTCTTAAGAGTTGTACTAGCAGTTTTCCTAGTATATTATTTATTCTATATTGGCATTTAATTTTTATCTCTTTATTGACTACTCGTCATTTTTATGTCATAATAGATATATATTTTATTTCAAATGGAGGTATTTATGGAAGAAGATAATAAATTAGAAAAAGAATGTAGATTATTAGATACTGCTTTTAGACTATTTACAGAAAAAGGAGTTAAAGATACTTCTATTCAAGATATTGTAGATAATGCTAATGTTGCCAAAGGTACTTTTTATTTATACTTTAAAGATAAATATGAAATTAGAGATGTACTTATTGCAAAGCATTCTCGCAAACTTTTTCAAGACGCAATAGATACTTTGCACAAAAACTACATCTCCAACTTTTCAGACCAAATTATATTTGTTATTAATTATATTATAGATGAATTAACTTCAAATCCTCTTTTATTAAAATTTATTTCTAAAAATTTGTCTTTAGGAATTTACAATAAAGCAGTTATGAAAATTTATGAGAATAATAATCAGAAAGAAAATGGCATTTATAGGCTCTTTATGAAAGGAATTGAAGATAACCATTTAGCAATAGAAAAACCTGATGTTACTCTATTTATGATTATTGAGCTAGTCAGTTCAACTTGTTTTAATTCTATTTTATACAATGAACCTCTTTCCATTGAAGAATATAAGCCTTATTTATACGAGGCAATTAGGAAGTTGATTGAAAAATAAAAATCCAGATTCTAAAGTATAGAATAAAGGAACACAATAATTTTCATTTGAAAATATCGTGTTCCTTTATTTTCCCTTACTTGGGAATTTGACCTTTCTTGGTCCAGATAAGGTTACTTGTTGTCAATCTGCCACGAGGTCTTCACAGTGACCGTAACCACGTTCGGCATACCGGCAACATAGTCCGCCATATCGCGGAAATAGAGAAGTTCTTCCTCTTGGGCGCTGGCCTGCAACGCTCCCTCGTTCCCCTCAAAACCTGTTTCCACAGGTTCAGGAGATACAGGATGCGGCAGCTTGCCAAGCTGCTCGCGCAGACGCATTTCCTTGTCCTCCCCAAACTGGGGCAGCTCCTCATTCCACATAGTCTTCATGACCCTGGCTAAGGCCTCGCCATCACTGGCAATGAGGTCGCCGCTGAAAGCCAGCTGGAGCTTGCCATCAAACTCAATCAGGTCAACCGCCAGACTGACGCAGCATTTTCCAGCCGCCAGTTCGATGACATGCGAACCATGATTATACGCCCTGCAGATCACATCTCCCTTCCGAAAAGCATTGAGTTTGCGGTTTCTCTTAAAGTTTTCAAACATACTATCTCCCTTACCCTTTCTGTGCTTTTAGCACTACAAATTTGCCTATAGCTACATAAATATATTAACATAATTTTGTAGAATTGTCAAATTATGTTACTTTCATTTTTCTTACTAACTCATATACTCTTTTCCTTTTAGTTTCTACTTTACTAAAAAGGTAGGTATTCCACTAGAATATGGTGCAATATCATATTGTTGAAACAAAATAACAATTCCTTTTGGTGTTAAATAATAATTCTCTAAACGAAAAGTCTCTAATACTAATTGACAATAATCAGGAAAATAATTGCCTGTTCCTTTTTCTATCTGTTTTGCTATTTCATTATTTATCTGTTTTAATATATCAATAAGATAATATGGATTTCCTTTTGAAAAGGCTTGCAATGGAATTTCACGAGCAATTTCTAAATTCCAATTTTGTGATTTTCGCAAAGTATTTCCATGTGCTCCTCCTTCAAAAATATATTCGTCACAGTACAAACTAATCAATTGTTCTTGATGATATGTAATAGTGCATTCTCTTATTAATTCATAAATCATAATTGGATAACCATTTTTCTTATTGTATTCATACATTTGTTTTGCTTGTTCATAAAGTTCTCCTTCTGCATATTCTTTCAAGTCTAAAGCCATTTTTCTATTTTCATGATTGAAGATTTGTACTCCATCTTTATTATATGAATTGATTATCTCTGGATATTCAATTCTATATCTAACAATAACTTCTCCTTGATAATATAACTCTTTTTCTACGGTATTCATTTTTATTTCTTTCATAATATATCCTCACAATTATTTTTTGTATATATTATGAAAACTATTATTTTTTGCTACCTTATCACACCAAAAATAGAGGAAGAATATCTAATAATTTAGATACCTTCCTCCTAATTTTAAATATGCTTTTTCATTTCTTGATAAATCTCCTCATGAATATCATCTATTGTTCTCACTTGTCCATCCTTCGTACATTCTACTGTATACCAGTTATATTTCTGTGCAACACTACAAGCAGCATTAAAACTATCTGTAATATGACTTTTATCTCTTTCATGAATATCTTTTTGTGTTGTGTGTGTAAATTTATTTTCTCTATTTTTTATTAACTCCAAGGCTTTTTCTGGTGGCATCTTTAGGAAAAATACTTCTGCAGGTACTGGTAAACCATATAACTCAAATTCTAAATTCCATAACCAGTCCAAAAATTTCTCTCGTTCTTCTTTATCTTGTATTTTTCCCGCTTGATGTACCATATTAGCAGTAGTATACCTATCTGCTAATATAATACCACCATTTTCGTAATATTCTTTATACTTAGTTGTGTATGTTGCATATCTATCTGCAGCATAAAATGTTGAAGCAATATATGGGCTAACATCTTTAGCATTTTCACCAAATTCACCAGATAAATACATTTTCACTAGTGAAGAGGATGGACTATCATAATTTGGAAAACTAACTGTCCTATAATCTATACCTTCCTCTGTTAATCTATTTTGTAGTCTTTCAAACTGTGTTTGTTTTCCACTTCCATCAGTTCCATCAATTACAAATACTTTTCCCATTTTCTTGCTCCTATATTTTAAATATTACGTACAGCTAATGTATATTGCAATATATTTAGTTTCTCATCATATTTTTAATTTCTTCTACTTCAACTTCTACATCTAATCTTGCAAATAATACTTCTGGTTTCTCTGTTACTTTGATATTTTTTAATTCTTCATATTTGACTAAGCTATCCCATGTTTGTAATTCTTTTGGAATATTTAACTGTTCTAGCATTTTTGTAGATGTATGTTCCATATATGGTGCAATTAAAATTGCAATTCTTCTTAAATTTTCTACTAAATGATACATTACTGATTTTAACTCATCTAGTTTTTCTTCTTTGAACAATACCCAAGGTGCTGTCTCATCAATGTATTTATTTGTTCTAGATACTAATTCCCATGTTTGTGTAATTGCGTTTGCAGTATGGTACGTATCTAACAAGTTTTCCACTTCATGAATAATACCATCTGAGAACTTCTCAATTGCTCGATTTAGATCTAGCAAATTAATATTTTCTCCAACTGTTGCTTGTGGATTAGAATATCCTTCTATTTCTCCTCCAAAATATTTGTTAATCATACCAATAGTTCTATTTAACAAATTTCCTAAGTCATTACATAAGTCATAGTTAAATCTTTCTACAAACCCTTCTGGTGTAAAAGTTCCATCTTGTCCATAAGGCATTTCTCTTAATAGAAAATATTTAAGAGCGTCCAATCCATAACGTTCAATTAATGGTTCAGGGTAAATCACATTTCCTTTTGACTTAGACATTTTGCCATCTTTCATCATGATAAAGCCATGGGCATAAATTTGCTTTGGAAGTGGTAAGTCTAATGCCATTAAGAATATAGGCCAATATAATCCATGGAAACGAATAATATCTTTTCCTACAATTTGCACATCAGCAGGCCAATTTTTTTGCATTAAGCTATCATCATCTGACAAATATCCGAGTGCTGTAATGTAGTTTGTTAAAGCATCTAACCATACATAAATAACATGTTTAGGATCCTTGCGTACTTTTACACCCCAGTCGAAACTAGTTCTGCTAACACACAAATCTTCTAAGCCCGGTTTTAAAAAGTTATTGAATAATTCATTTTTTCTAGACTCTGGCAAAATGAAATTAGGGTTTTCTTCATAAAATTTGATTAATCTATCAGCATACTTTTTCATATTAAAGAAGTAAGATTCTTCTTTCATTTTCTTTACTTCTCTACCACAGTCTGGACATTTACCATCTACTAATTGTGTCTCTGTAAAGTAAGTTTCACAAGGCATGCAATACCAACCTTCATATTCAGATTTATAGATATCACCTTGCTGCATTAATCTATCAAAAATTTCTTCTACTACTTTTGTATGTCTTGGCTCAGTAGTACGAATGAAATCATCATAGTTAATTTCCATTAACTCCCACAACTTCTTTGCTTCCTCTGCCATTTCATCTACATGCTCTTGTGGTGTTTTTCCTCTTGCTTCTGCTACCTTTTGAATTTTTTGTCCATGCTCATCTGTTCCAGTAAGCATGTAAACGTCATATCCTCTAGCTTGTTTATATCTCTTAATTGTGTCTGCTAGTACAGTTGTATAGGCTGTTCCAATATGAAATTTTCCACTTGGATAATATATCGGTGTTGTTAAATAAAATTTTGGCATAGCTTCCCCTTCTTTCCCTTTTGACTAAACTTTATTCCAAAACCATTCTAAACTATTGTCAATGCTTTTCTTTTTTCCTAATTTTGTCTCAATATCATCAACCCATAGATAAGAAATAAAGGATAAAAAGATAAAGATTAAATCTACAGTTGAACATACAAGTAATGTCTCATAAAGTTGTCCACCTTTTTCCGCAAAAGTAGCAAATTCAACTGCATGCGCTATTAGTAGTCCTAGGAATGCAAAAAGCATAATTCCTATCACCCAAGCCTTTTTGACTTCCCTTCCTAAATATAATACTAATAAAAATAATATTAGTCCTAATAAGATAAGTGTTGGGTTTGTAAAATTAATAAATGGCATTGTCCATTTCCTCCTTTGTGTTTTTAGGCTATTCGCCTAATTTTTTCTCAATTAAGCTTACTAATTCTTCAGCTTTCTTTTGCATATATGCTTGGTCTTCTCCTTCTATCATAACACGAATTAAAGGTTCTGTTCCTGATGGTCTAATTAAAACTCTTCCATTTCCTGAAAATTCTTCTTCCAATTTTTGTATTGCATTTTGAATATCTGCATCATTTTTATAATCATCTTTTTTACTATTTGTTACTTTAGCATTGATTAATACCTGTGGATAGATATTAATAATTTTGCATAATTCTGATGCCGATTTCTTCTTTTCAAGCATTACTTTAATTAACATTAATGAGGTTAAAATTCCATCTCCTGTTGGATTGTAATCTAAGAAAATAACGTGTCCTGATTGTTCTCCACCAATATTATACCCATTTTTAAGCATTTCTTCTAATACATATCTGTCACCAACTTTAGTTTGTACACAATCTAACCCATTAGTTTCAGCATATTTTTTTAGTCCTAAGTTACTCATAACAGTAGCAACTACAGCATTATTCTTTAAAGTACCTTTTTCTTTCATATAATTGGAAATGACTGCTAACAATTTATCTCCATTAATTTCATTTCCATTTTCATCAATTGCTAAGCATCTATCTCCATCTCCATCATATGCAATACCTAAATTGCATCTATGTTCTACTACATAACTTTTTAACATATCTAAATGCGTAGAACCACAATTTTCGTTAATATTAACTCCATTTGGTGTGTCGTTCATAATATAGTGTCTAATTCCAAGGGCTGTAAATACTTTGTCCGCTACAACTGATGTAGCACCATTTGCTGTATCAATTGCTACCACAAAATCATCTCTATCATATTCTTCAAATTCTTCTTCAAAATTTTTTCTAAAGAAATATACATACTCATCTAAAAGGTCTGTTCTTACTTCTGCTGTTCCAATTTTCTCATTTACAGCAGTAAAATCACTAAGTTTGTCTGAGTCCATCATTTCTTCAATTTCTTCCTCGATTTCATCTGGAATTTTCATTCCTTTATTACTAAAATATTTTACTCCATTAAATTCATATGTATTGTGTGATGCTGAAATAACAACACTTGCATCTGCTTTCAATTTTTTAGTTAAATAAGCAACTCCAGGAGTTGGAATAACTCCTAAGCTTATTACATTTGCTCCATAACTTAAAAAACCTGCTGTCATAGCACTTTCAATTAAAGTACCTGAAATTCTTGTATCTCTCCCAATTAAAATAGTAGGTGTATGGCTACTGTGTTTTGCTAAAGCGTAGGCACCTGCTTTTGCAACACGATAAACTAATTCTGGTGAAAGTTCTGTGTTAGCAATTCTTCTGATTCCATCTGTCCCAAAATATTTTCTCATTTTTTCTCCCTTCGCTATCAATAATTAGCTATTTCATATTCTATCACAATGTTATTCATTTGGATACATTTTTTTGAAATTTTTTTATATTTCCATGCTTTTTTTACATTCTCTCTGGCATTTGAATTCCTAATAATTCTGCTCCTGCTTTTAATACCATCCCCGTAGCATATGTTAGGTATAATCTTGCATCTTGTATAGCTTTTTCTTCTCCTATAATCTTATTTTCGTTATAAAAACTACTAAAAGCTTGTGCTAAACTAATTAAATATCTTGCTACAATATATGGCTCATATTTTTCTGCCGCTTGTTTTAAGCTATCACCAAAGTTATAGATTTGCTTAATAACTCTCATGGAGGCTTCATCTTCTATTTTACCAAAATCAATCTCTTCAATATTTGGAATGTATCCTGCTTTTTCTAACAAGCTTTTTGTTCTTACATAAATATATTGCATATATGGTCCTGTTTCACCATTGAAATTCAGCATAGTATCCCAATCAAATATCTCATCTTTAATTCTGCTATTATATAAATCATTAAAAATAACTGCACCAATACCAATTTTTTTTGCTATTTCTTTTTTATCTTCTAAGTCTGGATTTTTTTCTTTCATAATTTCTTCTACTCTTGAAATAGCTTCATTTAATAGTTCTTCTAATTTAATAATATTACCTTCCCTTGTTGACATCTTTCCTGTTTTTAATTGTACCATTCCAAAAGGAACATGAACTAAGCCGTCTGTATACTTTTCTGATAGTCCTAAGTTTTTGGCTGTTTCAAAAACTTGTTTAAAGTGCAAAATTTGCTCATAAGAAGTAACATAAATTGCTTTTGTAAAGTCATAGGTTCTAGCACGATATAGAATAGCTGCTAAATCACGAGTAGCATATGTAGTAGACCCATTCGTCTTTTCGATAATACATGGTGGCATATCTTTTTCTGATAAATCCACTACCATAGCCCCTTCTGAAGGAACTAATAAATTCTTTTCCTTTAAGATATCAATTACTTCTGGCATTTTATCAGAATAGAAAGCTTCTCCATTCCAAGAGTCAAAATCTACTTGTAGCATATCATAAACTCTTTGGAATTCTTTTAAGCTTACTTCTCTAAATTTTGTCCATAACTGAGTACAGTATTCATCTCCATCTTCTAGTTTCTTAAAGTTATCTCTACAAGCCTCTAAAACACTTTCATCTTCTTTACATAAATTATTAATTCTAACATAAATTTTAGTCAATTCATCAATAGGTTTTTCTTCAATATTATATTCTTCTCCCCATCTTTTATACCCTTCTATTAATTTACCAAATTGTGTTCCATAATCTCCCAAATGGTTTATACCTGTGCAGTTATAGCCTAAGGCTCTATGAATTTTGTATAACGCTCCTCCAATTACAGTAGAACGTAAATGCCCTATATGGAAAGGCTTTGCAATATTGGGTGCAGAATAATCAATAACAATATTTTTCCCTTGTCCTATTGTACTTTCTCCATAATGTTCTTGCTTATCATGAATTTCTTTTAATACTGTTTCTGCCATTGCTTTTTCTTGAATAATGAAATTCAAATAGCCACCTACTACATTAACTTCTTTTACTAAATTTTCTTCAAAAGTTATTTTTTCCTTTAACTCTTGTGCTATCAATTGTGGTGCTTTTTTTAATTCTTTTGCTAGCTTAAAACAAGGAAATGCAAAGTTCCCCATTTTTTCATCTGTTGGAACTTCTATGTATCCATAAATTTCTTCTTTTGGTAAGCTCGCTACTTTACTAATTTGCTCTGCAATTTTTTGTTTAAAATCTATCATGTTACTTTACTCCGTTTCCTCTTTTATTTTCTTATTATATATCAACAATGTAGAAAAGTTCAATAAAAACAATAGATTTTATATAATTTGTTATCCTTATCTATAAAAAATTCATGTCCTATTGCTAGAACATGAACTTTTTTTGCTGTAATTACTTAGGGCTACATCTACCACCTTGGTATGGGCGAAATACATTGCTTCGCGTATAATGTGTTGGTCTCGACCTTCTCAAAGGGTATCCATCTCTTGAAGGCATTGCACCAACTTTCCGCATTTTGCTTTTTTTCTTCTCTTGGCGCTTCTCCATTTCTTTTATTGTTTCAGGAGAAGCATACAAAGAAGGTTCAAGGATAACTGCCAGCTTATATTCCTCATTTTTGACGATATAAACTGTTTCCACTAATTTTCCACCTTTACACTTACGTGGTTTTTTAATTCTTTCGAAGTGTAAAGGCTCTTTGACCCATGTCGTTCCATCTCTATAAGTCAACTTGAGAGTAAAACCATCTCCTTCAATTTTCTGAGAGATATCTGTACCAGCCGCAATGTCGATAAAAAGATCATACTTTGTTTTTCGCAACTTAACACGAATCTCTATGCCAGTAGCATTTCTCCGCCTTTCGGAATTTTTTTCCATACCCTTACCTCCATTGTTATTTAACAAAATAAAGGTCTATCAACAATTTGCTTTGCTTATTGTATCACCACTTTTAATTTATGTCAAGTAATCTCCCAAGTTAATTCCTATATGTCTAGCTGTTTTTACTAAATCATGGTCCATATTCACTCTACGAATATTACTTTCTGGTGTATTTCCTGAAACTGCACCTATTTCTTTGTTATTTCCTACTACATCTTCTAATGGAACATAGTCTAATTTTCCATCTCTAATAACTGTTAACACATTAAATTTTCCTTCTAAAGCAAGTTCCATTGCCATCGCTCCATATTTCGTAGACAAAACTCTATCAAAAGCTGTTGGTGAGCCTCCTCTTTGCATATAGCCTAAAACTGTACATCTTGCTTCAAGACCTGTTAATTCTTGTAAAGCTTGTGCTACCTTTTCACCTGCTCCACCCAAACGATTGTTATCAACACCTTTACCTTTGTCACGTACTGCTTTTACTGTAATTTCTCCTCCAATTGGCTTTGCACCTTCTGCAACAACTACTACACTAAATCCTTTTCCTCTATTTTTACGATTAATAATTTTTTGTGCTGCACTATTAATATCATAAGGAATTTCAGGAATAAGTGCTACATCTGCTCCTCCTGCAATAGCTGCTTCTAATGCTATCCATCCTGCATACCTTCCCATAACTTCTAATACCATAATTCTATGGTGTGTAGCACCTGTTGTATGAAGCCTGTCCAATGCGTCTGCTGCAACAGATACAGCTGTATTATATCCAAAAGTAATTTCTGTACAAGCTACATCATTGTCAATTGTTTTGGGAACACCAATTACATTAATACCTTTTAGTGATAAATCTCTTGCTGATTTTTGTGTTCCATCTCCCCCTAAGGTAAATAGGCAGTCTATGCCATCTTTTTTTATATTTTCCACACATTGTTTTGATAAATCTTTGTAAATAATTTGTCCATTTTCTTCTACTGGGTAATTGAATACATTAGAATTTGTTGATGAACCAATAATAGAACCACCTTTTGGTAAAATACCAATTGCATTTCCTGTTGCATTTGTACATAGTTGCACATAATTATTTTCTAATAATCCTTTATATCCTTCAATAAATCCATAACATTCTATATCATTATTTTCTGCTGTTTTAATAATAGCTCTAATAACCGCATTAAATCCTGATACATCTCCTCCATTTGCTAAAATAGCTACTTTCTTAATCATAATATCCTCCTTAGTTTCTTCTTATATCTACTTATTCTTTTTTATTATACCAATAAATTTTAAAAATACAACATTTATTTTTGGT
>CANDRW010000032.1 GCA_947388675.1 uncultured Clostridium sp.
GTATCTCTTATTCAATTTTTTTCTTAAATTTCCCTACTAAAAGTTTATACTAACTTTGGGTTAATTGCTCACTGTGATTCATTTGTAACATTGTCTTAATAGTTCATTTATCTTTTCTTTACTTAAGCTTTTATACTCACATTTAGGTAAAAAAGTTCTGATTACTTCTTCATGTTCTTCTAATCCAAACATGTATATATTTTTGTAATCTTCATTAGCATCAAAATAACAATATAGCCTTGCTAATGTTTCCATATTTATTAATGGCATGATTACCACATAATTATTGTCATCTATCTTTAAGTCTGCATACTTAAAACTGGTTAACTCTACTTCATATAGTTCTTTTAATCTTAAATAAATACTTCGTCTTATTTCATAGTTATTTCTAATTAAGAATTTGCCATATTCATTATATGGCACTAAAATTGTGTATTCATTTCCAAAATAGAAACCCTTTTCATGAAGAACTATTTTGCTTATATCATTTGTAAATATCATTGAATTTGTATAGCCATTTTCTTTCCTAATATCATAATAAATTGACTTTATATACTTATCATCTTTTCCGTCATAAATTGCATACATTAAGAATTCTTCTTGATTATTGTATTCCAATTTTCCAATATATCTTCTTGAATGTGTTGTTGGCTCATCTTCCTTTTTCATTTCCCAACTAGGTATAAAATTTAAGTTATCTTGTATCAAGCTACTGGCTATATCACTTATAACATTTAATCTTTCTATGTTATTTTCATTTCTGCAATGATTTACTATTTCAAATCCATTTTCTAGTAAATATTCTTTTCCTTTTGCCCCAAGTGTAATGTATCTATGTTTTAGTCTTTTAATATAATTGTGTTTTACTAATCCTACCATCCTTTTTTCCTGATAAGTTATTGTGTCGTAAATATATCTTGTATTGTCTAATGACATTATCTTATACTTTCCTAAAAATACTAATAATTCTATATCTCTACTCTGTAATCTAATTTCATTACTCATTTAAAATCACCTCTTTCTAATTTTTTCTTTTCCCGTTCTCTTACTTTCTTCTTCCCCTTTTCCCTTAACTACTCCCTTTTTCTCTTGCACCCCTTGTACCTTCGTAGAGGCAACATATTGTATATGTTACCTCTACTCTAGACAATTTTCAGGTTTCATTTTCAATAAAATCGTTACTGTTTCACCATTTTGCAGTTTTATGCAATATGGCAAAATTTTAGATAAAAAATCCCTTAAAATTTTGCCATGTTTGTATATACTGTTTATCTTAATTTTTGGTTAATCATTCTTGTAATTTCATCTGCTGGTAATACATAAACTTCTGCATGTGGTTTATCTGAATAATATCCTTGTACCATATAACAAGTACAATAAATATTATCATCTCTTATTACTTTTCCATGTATTAATCCATCGTGAATTGGTTTTACATTCCTATTATCTGCATCCCATATTTTCCCATCATCATAAATCTTTATAAGCACCATTGTAAACTTATCGCAAAATAATTCTTCATACTTTCTTACTATTCTAGATACATTTTGCATAATTCGTTTTTGTGTATAATTTGCTCCATTTTTAATTGGTGGTATTTTTTCTGGAATATATATTTTTAATACTTCATTTTCTACTTCTGCCTTATATTCATCATCTATAAATTCTGGTTCTTTTTTATCCATAAACTTTAGCCAAAGATTTCTTTGTCTTGCTGCATCATACATATCCATCCTTGTCTTTTCTAATTTGCAAAAATACCTTTCTAGTTGCTCATCTTTTATCTCTTCTTTTGTTTGTACTAATTCTTCACTTATCTTTTCAATTTTTTCTATTGATTTTATAATCTCTTCTTTCTTCATAAATATCACTCTCACTTTCTTTAAATTAATTTTAGGGGATAAAAAAGAAGGTATAGATTTTACTCTATATCCTTCTTATATCGCTTATTTTATGCTTCTTATCCACTCATTTATCTTATGCTTGTCCTTTGTATCCACCAAATATCGCAATCCCCTGGATAAGAAAATTTTGCTTCTTTAAATCTTCCTAAAATTGCTCCTGCTAATACTACTGTTGAGCGCATTTGATTCATGAGGTGTTCTGGTATCTCTTTTTTAGTGATGTTTTTACTGTTGACCTCTATTTTACCATGATTCTTCTTAATCTTGCAACCTAAATATTTTAAGATTTCTAAAGTTATTTGTGTATCATGAATATTTGGTATGTTATATAGCTTTGTGACATTTGGATTTAATATTGTTGTTGCAATGATTGGTAAGGAGGCATTCTTTGATCCAGAGACAGTAACTTCTCCTTCTAGTCTTTTACCTCCTTCTATTATGTAACTAGCCATCTTTCATTCTTCCTTTCTATTCTCTGTAACATTTCATAATATACAGATAAATTAATTTGCTATATATTATGTTTCGTTTCCATAAAAAGTGAATATAGAAAGAAAAGCTACTGTGATAAATCACAGTAGCTTTTGAAAGGTTGCTCGTTAGTCCTCTTTTACCATGCGGATGTTGTCTGTGTGCTTGGTAATGTATTCATCATGGGAAAATCGCTTCGCATCTTCAATACGATTTTTGAAAAATGGTATCGCTTCCTCCCAGCTATTGGTCCCTTCAAGCATTTTCTTTGTCAGTGGTGCATAGTCCTTTACAAGGACTATGCCATTGAGATTTGGAGTATAACTGTGCTGATTTCCATCTTCACTCACCTCCAACATCCCAATTTCAACATCCCCATAAAAAATTCTGTACCTCATTCTTACCTACCTTTCTTCGTATTCATGCACTATTGCATATTCAACTTATTATATCATATTTTTCTTACTTTTGCAACTTCTTGCCTTACAGCCTATATTATAAAGTCTTCTTTATCTCCTCTAGTATCACTTTCTCTGCCTTTTTCCATTGATGATATATCTCTTTGCATGCTCTTCCCTACTTTCATTTGCTCACCTGTACGTATTTTAGCTACTATTCCTTGATTATTTATCAATCTAAATAACATACTACTATTTACTTGTTCTCCTACTTCCATTTCCCCGTCCATTATCTTTTCCATTTGTTCATTTCTAATGCGATATGCATGTTTCACTAATAATTTTACATTTTCTGGCAGTGGAGCCCTGATTCTTTGTTCTACACTTTCCATTGCTCCTTCAATATCAATGGCTCCCCTAATATTTTCCTCATAATAGTCATAGATTTCATCATCTTCACATAATGCTTCAAAAGTGTCTTTCCAATATGATTCAAAGCCACCCTCTTCTATCGTCCTCAAAGTTCCTATTCTTGGATGAGCCCTATCTACACTTTCTCTTAGTCCTATGTAATCTTCTAATAGGCTTTCTATTGTAGAAATATCATTGTCTAACAAAAAGGTAGATTCTCTATCATAGTTTGGACTTAATTCAATTCTATTTCTTCCATCTACTTTCCTTTCTTTAAAAGCTATATTCTCTGTGTGTTGGTCAGTTTCTAGCACTGCAAGTAAAAACACTAATCTCTTTTTATATTCTGTAATAACACTAGCTATATTTTCCTCGTCATAGCCATCATTTCGCAATTGTTCTTCTAACTTTCTTACTGTAAACTCATAATCTGTAGTATCAATAAAATCACTTGTTTCTTCTGGTTCATCTCCTATAATATCACGAAGAGTTACTAATTGTTCATTACTTGCTTCTAGTACTGATACTGATAAAACTCCTTGATGAAATACTCCATCTTCTCCTAAAAATTTAATCAAATCATAATGTGCCGTCTTTTGTCCTACCTGTTTTGCTACCTCTTCTACTATTAGTTCCGCATAAATTCCATAATTTTGTTCTTCCTCTCGAATGGCTTCACCTTTTATTAATGTTCTTGTTCCTTGAAAATTGACCCAATTTTTTACTCTGCTTGGATTTCCAGCTTCTTCTCTTGTTTCACTTGTAAACTCTATCCCTGTTTTTGTTAAATCTATAAATCCATTTTCATCTCTAAACTGTTCCAAATCTTCTATACTATATTGGCCATTAAAAAATATACTCATTTTTTAGTCTCACTTTCTTTTTGACATTAAACTTTTAAAAAACACTTTTATTTTTGTCCAAATAGATTTTTCTTTCACTTTTACTAAGCTAACCTCTTCTAGTTTTTCTTTCTTTTCCTCTCTTTTTAACCAATCTTGTGTTTTATAGCTATTTACTTTGTCTTGATATTCCTTTTCATTTTCATCATAGATTGCTTGTAATTGTTGCTTTCCTTCTTCATTTGCCCAATATTTTATATTTAAAATACTCAAAATAATTAAGGCATCTCTACTAATCTTTTTATTTTTTATTTCTTCATACAACTCTTCTTTATTGCTTTCTTCTATTTTCTGTTCAAAAAAAGCTAGTATATTAGAAGGAATTCTTGATTGATAATCATTTCCTAATAAACTTAATATTTGTGCTACTTCCCTATAAGCTTCTTGTAAAGTATTGTCCATATTCCTTCTCTCCTTTTTTCTCATCTAACTGTTATCTCTTTATCACTAATTTGTCAAATTTAGCATTAATGTAATTTCCTAATTTCTCCATGAATTCATCTGGCTGTATTTCTTTTTTTGAAACCATGTCTAAGCCTTTTTCCCAACTAGCTGTTAGTTTTGGATTTAACATATCTGGCATGGATTGATATACTACATCATAGATTTTTTCTCCCTTTACTGTTGGAGTAATAATTTGTGTTTTGCTATTGATTGCAATATATCCTATTCTTTCTAACTTTTTCATAATCTCTGCTCTTGTAGCACTAGTTCCTATTCCTGCTCCTTTGATTTGCTCTCTTAGTTCTTCTTCTTCAATTAGCTTTCCTGCATTTTCCATAGCAAGTATCATAGAACCTGAATTGTATCTAGAAGGTGGTGAAGTTTCTGAAGTTTTGGTTTCATAATTTAAAACTGCTATTACTTCTCCTTTTTTTAGCTTTTTTAAAATCTCTAAGTTGTTTTGGTTCTCTGTTTGTTCTTCTACATTAGCCTTTTGCTCTGCTTGGCTTTCCTTTAAAGTCACCTCACCATTGTTTTCTGACTTCGCTTTCATGTCTTGTTTTGCTTCTTTATTCTTAACATCATTTTTTGTAATTTCTAAGTATCCTAATTTTTCGCATACTTTGCCACTTGCTGAAAATTGTTCCTTTTTATCATTTCCCCATCCTTCTTCATCAGGATTTTCTACTTCAATGGTAACAGAGATTTTGCTATACTCTGCTGGTGGATAAAAGATACTTAAAAAGCGTTTTACAATTACTTTATACATTTGCTTTTGCAAATCTGGCAAACTATCATAATTTTCAAACCCTTGTCCTGTTGGAATAATAGCATAGTGGTCTGTAATCTTACTGTCATTTACATATTTTGTTTTTACTAAATCAGTTGAATACTTTTCTGCTACCATCTTTTGAATATATCCTTGGATTTCCTCATCCTTGAACCCTTTGGCTAAACCATTCAAGTTTTTAGAAATTACTTTGGCTACTGCTGTAGAAAGTACTCTTGCATCTGTTCTAGGATAGGTTACTAATTTCTTTTCATATAGATTTTGGATAATCTCTAAAGTTTGGTCTGGCTTTATCTTAAATCTTTTAGTCGCTTCATTTTGAATTTCTGCTAGATTAAATAATAGTGGTGCATTCTCCTTTGTCTTAGACTTTTTCACTTCTGTAATTATTGCTTTTTTATTTTTTAAGGATAATATAAAGTCTTTAGCTTCTTCCTCTTTTCGGAAACCTGATTCATTATATAGCTTTGGGGATTCCCACATTTTTGAATTTTCTGTTACTTTCCATTCTGCTGTAAAAGAGCTACTTTCTTCTCCAAAAGTTCCCACTATTTTGTAATATGGTATTTTTTCAAAGTTACGAATTTCTCTTTCTCTTTGCACTACCATGCCTAATACACAAGTCATTACTCTTCCTACCGAAATAGAAATCTTTTCTTCTCCCATATCTTTTGCCATTCTACGTCCATAAATAATGGATAACAATCTAGAGAAATTAATTCCAATTAAATAGTCTTCTTTTGCTCTTAAATAAGCTGAGTTACATAAACTATCATATTCTGTTAAGTCTTTTGCTTGCTCAATTCCTCTTTTAATTTCTTCTTCTGTTTGAGAATCAATCCATACTCTTTTTCTTTGCTTATCTTTTAATCCTATTTGATTTTCTACTAAACGATAAATATACTCTCCTTCACGTCCAGAGTCTGTTGCAACGTAAATACAGCCTACATCTTCTCTTAACAGTAAGCTTTTGACCGTATTAAATTGCTTTTCTACATTGGGGATTACCTCATATTTGTACTCTTCTGGCATAAATGGAAGTGTATCTAACCTCCAAAATTTCAAGTTTTCATCATATTTATCAGGATAGCTCATTGTCACTAAATGACCTACACACCAAGTAATCACCCAATTATCAGATTCAATATATCCGTCTTTTCTGTTACCACCACATTTCAATACTTTTGCAAATTCCATAGCAACAGACGGTTTTTCAGTGATAAGTAAATTTTTCGCCATATTATTATCCTTCATGTTCGTATAGTACAATATCCATTTCTGCAGTATGATGCTCATTTCCATAAGCAAATACTATATATAAATCTCCATTTGGTCCTACAAAAAAGTTTGCTATGTTACTTAATTGATACATACTATCATTTAGATCTCTGTTATACACTGTATAACCTGATTGTACTAATATTTCTGCTTCTTCTTTTGCCTTTTGTACTGTACTTTGTATTTTGGTTTGTACTTCACTTTGTACTAAATTTCTATATGATAATGCATCTTCAAAGCTTACCTCTTGCATAGTTGCTAGGTTATAGTTATAGGTTTGTACAATGACTCTTTGAGGGTTATCTCCTTCTTTTAAAGTTGCCCTAATAATTAATGATAAAATATCTCCATTAATATATGAAACATAGTCTATTTGATATAGTATTTTGGTTGTACTTTGACTGTTCATAATTTCAGATGCTTTATTAGCAAAAACCTCTTGTGTGATTTTGTTAAAACTTGCTGGTACTTCTCCTTGAATATTCATAACTGGTAAATGAATATCTATTTCATAATTATCTTTTTTATCTTCAATATCATAAGCAGAATATACAATATCATTTTGTTCTACTATTTTTTGAATGTTTGCTGTATCATATTCTCCTTTGTTTAATACATTCGTAAATAGAGCTGTAAATTGTGTTTTTATTTCTTCTGCTGTTTTTCCTACTACCTGATCGTCTGGAGTAGTATTTAGATTTGGTAAAATGATATTATTTTTATCCTCATCCTTTACAAAAAATTGTGCATAAATTCCTGCAATAATTGCTAAAACGCAAAATGCACCAACTAGAATATATATAACCTTAGGATTTTTCATTTTAGACTCCTTTTTCTACAATTTTCTTTCTTATTTCTATTGTAACGTATTTCTATAAAAAAAGCTAGCCGTTTACTGAAGTTTTTTGTTTCTTAGTTTGACTAGTAGGTAACATTACTATATAATGATATGGCTTTTGCCGAAAGGTAGAAAGGAGGTGTCTTTTTATTGAAAAACTGGTTAGAAGTGTTAAAACTTGTATTAATTTATTACATAATAAAGAAATTAAGTGAGTAACACAAAAAAAGACTAGGAATCTCGAACATTCCTAGTCTTTTTTATCATGTCTTTCATTTACTAGACTGGTTAGTGCTAGCTATAAATATAATAACATATATTTCATTATATGTCAAATGCTTTTCTTTTATTCATAAATTAATCTTGAGTATATGGTAATATAGCGATTTGTCTAGCTCTTTTAACAGCTAAAGTAATATCTCTTTGATGAATTGCACATGCTCCAGTTGCTCTTCTTGGAAGAATTTTTCCTTTATCATTAATGAATTTTCTTAATTGGTCAGCATTTTTATAATCTAATTTTAAGTTTTTGTCTGCACATAATGGGCATACTTTTTTTCTCATTTTTCTAAATTTAGGATTATAATCTTCATCATTGTTTCTGTTATTTCTTCTATTATTTTTCTTGTCTGCCATTTCTCTTTCCCCCTATTCTATCATAGTCTGGCGACAATTCTACCTTTTTAAAAAGGTAAATCATCTCCTGAAGAGATCTCAAAGTCTGAACCACCATTGTTTGCAGCTGGCATTGTTCCGAAGGTAGCATCAAAATTAGCATTTGCTCCTTCTCCGTCTTTTCTACTATCTGCAAAATATGCTTCTTCAGCAACGACCTCTGTTATATAACGTTTTTGTCCTTGTTCGTCATCCCAAGTTCTAGTTTGTAATCTTCCTACAATTGAAACTTGTTGACCTTTTTTAAAATATTTGCTACAGAATTCACCTAATTTGCTCCATGCAACGATATTAATGAAATCCGCTTGTCTTTCTTCTCCTTGTCTTACAAATCTACGATTAATTGCTAAACTAAAAGAAGCTACTAATGTATTATTTGTTTGTGTGTATCTTACTTCTGGATCTCTTGTTAAACGACCCATTAAAATTACTTTATTCATATTTGTATACCTTACCTTTCTAAAATTCAAAGGCCCCCGATTACTCGGTTGTTTTTTCTTTTTTTGCTACTTATTCTGCTTTAATAGTAATGAATTTAATTACTTCATCCATGATTCTGTAATTTCTTTCAAGTTCTGCAATTAAGTCTGAATTAGCTTCAAAATTAATTACTACATAGTATCCTTCTTTGTTTTTCTTAACTTCATAAGCTAACTTTTTCTTTCCAAGATCTTCAATTTTTTCTACTTTACCATCATTATTAATAATATCTGTAAATTTTTGAGATAATTCTTTTATCTTCTCTTCTTCAACAGATGGATTAATAATGACAACACTCTCGTATTTGTTCATTATTTTTTCACCTCCTTATGGATTAATAACCTACAAATTTCTTTGTAAGTAAGAAAGTCTATTTTTAAGACGTACCCATTGTAACACGTTTTTCGCTAAAATGCAAGTAAAATCAAAAAATTCAAAGTATAGCATGATTAGTTTATAGTTGCTCCTATCATTCCTGCATCATTTCCTAGCATGGCTAATTTTAATTTTGGACAATTCTCTTTATTAAAGAGTTGCTCTTTCTTTTCAAATTCTTCTACTAGTTTGTCATACAAAATATTTTCAAAATAGACAAAGCTTCCACCTAAGCAAATTGCTTCTGGTTCAAATATGTTAGTAATATTGCTAAGTCCTATAACCAAGTCTTCTATATAACGGTTAATCTTTTGTGCTACTTTTTCTTCGTTTTGTCTTTCTTTTAAAATATCATATAACTCTTGTGCTTTTGTTTCCTCTGGAAGCCCTAAAATTTGAATTAACGCTTCCTTTAACCTTTTCATAGAACAATATGTTTCAAAACACCCACATTTTCCACATTTGCAAGCTTCTCCTTCTTTTTGAATTGTCATATGTCCTAATTCAAATCCAGAGTGTCTTTTTGGAATTAGTAATTTGTTTTCCATAAATATAGCTGCACCAATTCCTGTCCCTAAGCAAATAAATACACTATCTTCGTCATTCTTTATGGATCCATACTCTTTTTCAGCTAAACCTGCACATTTTGCATCATTTAGAATTTGCACAGGTAGATTACAAATTTTATGAATTGTTTCTGTAATATTTAACTCTTGAATTCCTAAATTTACCAAAGAAGTAATTTTTCCCTCTTTTGGTTCTCCTGGACTTGCTATTCCTATCAAATCTATTGGATAAGTGTCGATATATTCTTTGATGCATTTTATCATATACTCTTGAATAAACTGTTCTAATGAGCCTATTTCTTTATGGTTTAAATCTGTTTCTTTTTTCTCTAGTAAAGTTCCATTTTCTTTTACAATTCCTACAGCAATATGGCTTCCGCCTAAGTCTATTCCTATCCTCATAATCTTTCACCTCGATTTTTTTATTTTATCTTACACCTTTTTTCAATTTATTTCTATATTTTTTATCATTATTCATAAATTTTTAGTTGCTCAATAATATTTTTATAATTATTATGCTTAAATGGTAATTTAAATAAAAATACATCTATAACAAGAGTGTTGTCTACGCAAGGCGAGCTTGCGAGCGTCTATCGTTGCTTTCTTATATTTATATTATATAATGAAAGTAACGATTAGCAAAGACAAACGATGTTATAGATGTATTTTGAAATAAATTTAAATTAACTTTATTAAATAACTCCTTGGTTTTGATATGCGTCAATCAACCAGTTACCCATATACAATTGGATACATGGTACAAGTACTACAACTACTAAGAAGATTAATAGAACTCCTACAAATGCATATGAAATCTCTGGTAATACCTTCATTAGCTTGTTTAAGCTTTCGTTGATGTCTTGATCCATATATTCTAATAATTTTTCCATCATTTCCGCTAAATCAGTCTGCATACCTATTTTTAACATTTCAATTTCCATTGACTTACATAGTCCTGAGTTTTCAAAAGGTTCAATCCATGATGCACCTATCAAAATATTGTTAATCGATGTTTCTACAATAGACAACATTACATAGTTTTTAACAACTGATTTACTAACTTCTAGAGAATCTTGAATTCTCATACCATTTTGTAAGTTTAAAAGCATTGCTCTCATTAATCTTGAAAAATCAATTCCAAAGATTAACCTACCAAAGACTGGCGCTTTATATTTAAAGTAATGCCAATTGTATTTTCCTTTTGGTGTATTAATATAGCTTACAATAGATAGAACAATAATAGTAATAATTCCTACTGGTACATACCAATATGCTTTTAGCCAATCAATAAATTTCATGAAATTTTGTGTAATTTGTGGCAATTCTACATTTGACCCCATAGACTCAAATACGTCTTGAATAGCTGGTAATACGAATATGGTTCCTACAAGTAATAAGACTAAGATCGCAACAAATTGTGTAATATTTGGTACTAATATACTCTTTATCTTTTTATTTCTTGTAGTCGTTTCATCTAAGTACCTTACTGCTTGCGATAACGACTTGGTAAGAGATCCTGAAAGTTCCCCTACTTTAATCATATTAATATAGATATATGGGAAAATATTAGAATAATATTCCATTGTGGTATACATGTATTCTCCCGCTTCTACTCCTGCTAAAATATCTTCTAAAACACCTCTAAAAGATAAGTTATCTGTACTGTTAATAATAGTACTTAAAGCATGAATATTGTTAAAACCTGCCTTTTTTAGTAAGTAAAAATTTTGCGTAAATATGATAATGTCTCTCATTCTAATTTTTTGCCCTGCTGATAAGGCAATACTTAATTTTTCTCTACCACTTAGTTTTGCTGAGGTTCTACCTTGCAATACATTAGCTGAGTTAGCAGTTTTCATAACATCATCAATATCGATAACATTTCTTTTATTAACACGTCCATTTTTACTTCTTAAACCAACTTGTACAACTTCAATGGGTAGTAAGTCATTGTGCTTTAGCTTTTTGACTAAGTTATTTTTACTAGCTTCTTCTACCCTATTTTTTACAATTTGGCCTTGTTTTGTCACTGCTTTATATACGTACTCTGGCAACTTTCTATCCTCCTTTTTCTTTTAGTTTTCTACATATTTACTTGTGCATTTGCTGCTGCTTTCTTTTGGTTATCCATTTTAATTTTTAATTGCATAATTGTTCTGTTTAAAATCTCAATATTCTTTTCTTCAATTTGTGCTTTAGCTTGCTCTAATGTAATTTTATCATTAACAAATAATTCGGCTAAAGAATTAATTAAACCAATGCTTCCTTTATCAGATGCACTTTGAATAGCATCTTCAATTTCAGAAACTGTAATTTTATCTTTACGAATAATACCTGCAATGATATTATCTACTACCATAACCTCTGGAACTAAAACTAAAGAATTGTCTCTTCCTTTTAAAAGTCTTTGAGATACAACAAGTTTTAACAAAGATGCGATTAAGTATTTAATTGTTTGTTGATCCCTAACATCATAAAAGTTAATCATTCTGTCGATAGTTTCAGCACAAGATTTGGTATGTAGAGTTCCTATAACCAAGTGTCCTGCTTCTGCTGTTTCTATGGCTGCTTCCATAGTTTCTTTATCACGAATCTCACCAATGATTAAGATATCGCAATCCTCTCTTAATGAGTTTTTAACACCTTCACTATAATTTGGACAATCTCTTCCTACACCAACTTCTTTTTGTACAATCACTGACTTTTTAGAAATATGTTTAAATTCTACTGGGCTTTCTAGTGTCAAAATCTTCTTATTTTTGTTTTCATTGATTTGATTAACTAATGCATTTAATGTAGTTGTTTTACCTGAGTTTGTTTTACCTGTTACAAGAATTAATCCTTGTGGTTGGTCCATCATACGTCTTACAATATCTGGCACTCCTAAATCTTCATATCTAGGTAGTTCATTTTTGATTAATCTTAGTACTACTGTTGGCATATCATCTGATGTAGAAATATTTACCCTTAATCTAATACCATTTAATTCATAAGATGAGTCTAAGTTCTTATTCTCTTTATATACAGTATCTTTGTCTACATTTCCTCTTACAAAGTAATCATAAATATCTGCCATATCATCTTCATTTAATGGCTCATACTCTTCTATTTCTACTAAATCTCTTCTAATTCTTAAAATTGGTTTATTGTTGTAAATCAAATGAACATCTGATGCATCTCTTTCTTTTGCAGTAGTGATAATCTTGTCTATATCTATCATAATTTCCTCCTTAGTTTAATAAATAATTAATTTGCTGTTTAATTCGCTTAAAGTGGTCACACCATCTAATACTTTGCGAATACCATCAATTACAAATGGTTCATAACCTGTTTCTAATGCTTTTTTTCTAATCTCGAAGCTAGAAGCATCTTTAGTGATTAATTCTTTAATGTCGTCATTTACTAAAAGGATTTCAAAGATAGCAATTCTCTCATAATATCCTGTATTGTTACAACGTTTGCATCCTACTGCTTCATATGTTTTCTTTCCTTCTAAATCGAAGTTCTTACCATATTTTTCACCAATTTCTTTAATAACTTGTTTTTCTTGTTCTGTAAAGTCTCTCTCTTTTGCACAATGTGGACAAATTTTTCTAATTAATCTTTGAGAAAGTGAGGTTGCTAGGATACTTGCAATATCATAATTAGAAATACCTATTTTTCTAAGTCTTGTGATAACTTCTATACTGTCAATAGTATGAATAGTTGATAATACATAGTGTCCTGTTTGACCTGCTTGCATTGCAATCTCAGCTGTTTCCATGTCACGAATTTCTCCTACTAGGATGATGTCTGGATCTTGTCTTAATACTGTTCTTAAGGAATCTGAGAAAGATGCCTTACTATCTATTTCAATTTGATTTAAGCCATTGATTCTGATTTCTACTGGATCTTCAATGGTTGTAATATTGATTTCTGGTTTGTTTAAATAATCAATAATGCTGTAAAGAGTTGTAGTTTTACCTTCCCCTGTAGGTGCTGCAACAACTGTAATACAATTCTTTTTGTTAAAGCATTTATTGACTAATGCTTCATCTTTCGGGAAACCTAATTCAAAAATTTCTTTAACATTACCATTTTTCTTTAAAAGTCTTAGTACAAATTTTTCTCCATATACATTCTTTTGCGAAGATACACGGATATTATATTCTGGGTATAACAAAATTCTACCATCTTGCGATTCTTGCTTTTCTTGATGCATATTAGAAATGGCTTTTAGTCTTCCTATAATTTGTGCTTGTTTATCTTTTTCAATATCTACTGCGGTCATTAATTGACCATCAATTCTATAACGAACTCTTACTGTATTTTCTAATGGTTCAATATGAATATCACTCGCTCTTTTCTCCATAGCAGTTTTGATAATGGTATCTACTAAACCAGATACATCAGCATTTGTGTTAATATTTTCAGTAGCAGTACCTTCTAGTGTACCTAAAAGATATTCTACATTGGTTTCAAATGTAATGTATTTTTCCATAATAAGACCTTTATTTAATAATAATAGCCTTACAACTTCTACCGACCTTTTATTAGAAGTATCTGCAAAACATACTTTAATTTTTCCTTGTCCTATATCAAATGGTATTGCTTTATTTTGTTTTGCAATATCTAAAGAAATATATTCTAGTATGTTGATTTTAACATCTTTTTCTTGTAATAGGATAGCATTTTCATCTAAAATACTTCCAATAGCATTTATCAAAACATGTGGATCACAAAGTTCTAAAATGTTTAAAATATCTCCCATTTTTTTACTAGGATGTAATTTTTGATAATCCAATGCTTTTTCAATATCCCCTTCTGATACTACTCCTCTTTTTACGAGTTCAATTCCCAATGGTTGTTTTCCCATATGCTTCTCCTTTCTCTTTTGCGACAAAATTTTCTGTTTTTATTATACTATATTTTCATAAAATACAACATATTTTTCAGTAATTTACAAGAATTTACCAATATCTTAAGGTATAATCTATTCCATTTTTTAAATTGACTTTTTCTCCAATAGACATTTTAACATTAATAATTTGTTTCGTTGTACTTGATACTTGTTCTGTAGTAGATACAAAGCTAAAACTGTCTACTTTTTCAGTTATTTTTGTATCATTTCTATAAACTGCTTTTTCACTTTCTCTATATTCATAAATTGTTCCATCTTCAAAAGTCACCTGAGTGGTTGTTACTTCTGCTGTTTTATTGTTTTTAATATCTCCTATAAAAAACATACTAAATTTATTAAATTCTGGTGCATATTTTTCTTGCTCTTTTACCTCATTCATATTGGAAACGAACAAGGAAGTAAAGCCAGCAATAGCAGTAACAGTAACCATTGCTACTACTACATATAAAATTAATGCAGTTAAAGTAATACCTCTTTCTGATTTCATGGTTGCCTCCTATATTTCCTTTACCTTTAATTTTTCTAAAACTAATTCTTCTGTATTTCCTGCTATTTCATAAGTAAGTGTTAATCTTATCATTTTCAAAGTATCTTCATCATCATATTGGCTTACTTCTATTTTTAATCCCATCTGGTCTGAAATTCCGTATGCTTGCTTATAGGTATCCTCCATTCCATTTTTTACATCTTCATAAGCTATTCTATCTATATTTTCTAAAATTTGAATACCATATAAACTTGCAACAGCTGTCATTTGGGTTTCGGCTTGTATTTTATAAATCGCTAAATAAGTACCTGCAATTGTTCCTGCAAATACAGTTAGAATCACCATACCAATAATAACATCTTGCATAGTAAATCCTTTATTCGATTTCAATCTCTTTGTGATTTTTTCCATCATATCTCCTATCTGAAAATATAGAAATTCTAACTAACTTCTACATCAATTAAGTATTACATACTTAATTTCCTAGAATATAGAAATTAGTAATTAGTAAAATAATTGCATTAGATATACATAAGAAAAATGCAATTGGTAGCTTATCTGCCACTTTCCTTTTTTTATGTCCTATTTTCTGTACTACCATATAAAATGCAATTGTTAGTAATGTCATTAATATTGTTAAAATGCTGACTGCTGAATAAGTAAAGGCAAGAATAAACATGCAAAGTAACAATATGTCTATTGGATAACTATTTTTTGCTTTCTTTCTAAGTACTACCGTATCTAATACTACTAAGAGGCAAATAATAGCGAGATATATAACATATCTATATATATTAGGGTCTTTTTCTACTATATAAAGATATACTATATATAGTGCTTCTACGATATAGCCAAATAGCAAAACTGATTTTTCTACTTGAATTCTTTCTTTGTCAATTCCAGCAATGATGAACAAGGTTGCTAAATATAAAAGACCAAATGCAAAATAAACAATTGTAGATATTGAACTTTCTAATACGTTCAGTCTAATAGATATGGCAAACAAAACAAAAACAATTCCAGATAATATTTCTAACAATAAATATCTTGGTCTAATTTTTTGCTTACAATATCTACATTTTCCTCCTAAGCAGATATAGCTTAAAATTGGTATAAGGTCTAAAAAAGTTAATTTGTGATTACAATTTGGGCAAAAGGAACGTTCATGAGTAATATCTCTTTTTAATGGAATGCGGTAAACTGCTAGTGTAAAAAAGCTTCCAAATAAAGTTCCTATGCAAAATATTGCAATATACACGATCACTTCGATTGCTGTCATCTATTTTCTCCTGCTCTTTTGTTTATATATTTCAAGATGTAAGTGTCTGATAAAAGTCGAGGCATATACAATGCTGCATATGCCTTTTGCTTTTATCATAATTGATTTTTCAATTAGTTTGTTGCTCCACCAACTACTGTTGCTGTTACACCAGCTGTACCAGTGGTAGTATTATCTTTACTATATGCAACATTATAAGTTTTGCCTTTATACTTAACTTGAAGATTATTTACTGTTAAAGTATTTATTTGTCCTGGTGTTGCTGTAACTGAACATGAACCTGGTGTTACTTCTGGCATTACACTTGGCATATTAGCTGTAAAAGTTGATGTTAAGTCTAATGTTCCAGTTTCTGAAGTTTTAGTATAAACTTCTACATATAGTGTTGATAAAGCTGTAGATACTGCTTCTTCAACTGCTGCAGTATCAGATTTTTCACCAGCTTGTTGTGCTTGTCCAAAAATTCCGTTATCTGACATTACGTACATGATAGTAATACCAGCTAGAATTAATAAAACAACGATTGTAACAACTAATGCAACTAAAGTGATACCTCTTTCGTTCTTTTGGTTCTTCATGATTTTTACTCCTTTCTCTTTAGAATTATTTTTTGTTATATTTTATATTTATTTAAATAAATATAACCGAAATTTATTTGTGACCCGTATTATTAAAGAATGTTCCTGTTGAATTGGAGTCTGTATTTGTAGTGGCATTTCCACCAGCATTATTGCCAGTATTGTTTGCGCTGCCACCATTTGGCTTTGATGTATTTGTAGTAATACTAGCTGAAAATGGATCTGGCTTTCCTTGTTTATAACTATGTGTTTGCTTATATAATGTAAGGTCTGAGCCTTTAATTTCATAAGTTACTTCCACCTTATTCATAGCTGCAACTTCTTCATTGATTTCTTCTATTATATTTTCTTCTGTTTGATATGCTACTAATTTATTAGGTACTACTTTGTTCTGTGGAAGAGAATCATAAAAGATAACTCCTAGAACTAGAACAATAGCAACACATAATAAAATCATAATACATATTTCTTTAAAAATTGATTTAATTACTCTCAAAGTTGTAATCTCCCTTCTAAAAAATTTCATATTTTTTATTATTGCGCTGTTGTTTGACTTGGATCAGTAGTTCCTGTTTGATCTGGTATTGTTGATTGTGCATCTGGAGTAGTGGTTGTATCTGTTGTTGGACTAGTAGCATTTTCTGTTTTAATTCTAACATTTCTTACTGTGAAAGTAGCTTGTCTTCCATTTTCTCCAGAACCTGGAAGAATTTTAAAGTTTTCAACTCTAAATCCTAATTGGCTATCATCTTCAATAGCTAATACAAAATTGATAACTGCTATATAATTTCCTGTCACAGTAAATAACAAGTTTTTGCTATCTTCTTCTCCAGTTTCACCCGCTGTAACATCTAATTTTAATTCTACACCTTCACTAGTTGCATGGCTTCCTATTCTAGTCCAGATATATTCAATTTTATAAATTTCTTGTTTACTTGCATCTTTTATTGCTTTGTCTGTACTAATAGATGCTAATTCCCAATATTCATCTTTAGCTTCCATTAATCCATCAACCGTTTTTTTTAATTCATCTGTCTTTTGTACATAATCACTATGCATTAACTTCTCTGTTGCTTCTATCTCTTGTGCCAATTTATCGTTTTCTTCTTGAATTCTTTCAACACTTAGTATTTCAAAATTTCCCAATGTAATTCCTTTGAAGATTGCAAAATATGACAGAATTACTAACAATATAATTAAAAGTATAATTAAAATCTTTTTCATGGCAAATCTCCTTCTATTACAATTTGAACAATATTACCTTGTTTTGTTCCTGATGAAGAAACAATAGTATCTGATGCTAATATTCCTTGTGTTTTTAATATTGCTTTAAAAATACCTAATTGTTCATATTTTTCTGATTGAGCATTAATTACTACATGTCTTCCAGTAGAATTGTCAATAGAAGTAACTTGTACACCTTGTGGCATAGCGAACATAATTTGGCTTAATAAATTAGGTATTGTTTTTTTGTTTTTGCTCTTTTCTGCCACTTCTTCGCTAATTGTTTTTAAATTATCTGATAATTGTTTATATTCATTTGTTTTTTGACTTACTTTGCTAATATCTCCATCTACTGTTGCAATTTGTATTTGTGTATCTTGTTTTACACTTGCTACTTCACTATTTTTTGCTTTAATTTCATGTGTAATGTAGATAGAAAGTGCAGAATAAATAATAGTTAACGCTAAAATTCCGCCTCCCACTCTAAGTAGCCATCTTTCAACTCCATCTAGTTTCTCGCCCAAGTTAAATTTAAATATTCCAGATAAGTTGATACTTTTTCCTAGGATATCACCTTTCTTCTTTTTACCATCAGTCCCTTCTGATTTAGAGAACATTTCTCCTAAATCATCTTTCCAGTCTTTTTTCTTAAAGTTCATATCTTTTAAGCCATATCCTAACCCCTGTAATGCTAAAGCAATAGCTGAGTTAACCTCAATATAATCTTTCATATTGATTTTGATACTATCTTTTAAGAAGTATGGTTTCATGATTTCACATTTTTCAGTTTGGAAAAATTCTTGAAAGTATAAGTCAATGTTGTTAACAACTGATAATGTTCCTGTAATATAAATTTTATTTACTTTTATAGTTTGAGTTGCTAAAGTTTCTTGTACTTTAGTTGCTATTTTATACAAAGTAGGCATAATATCATCTAAATATTCATTTTCTTCATCTTGCAATTCTTTACCTTCCATTGTATAAATAGTACTATTTTTACATATTTCATATGCTTTTGAATAAGAATTTTCTTTTATATTAATACTATCAAGTACTGTTTTTGCACCTTCTTCAATTGTTTCTACATTATAAATCTTTTGGTCAACAATTGTAGTAATAGTTGTCTTTTCTTGCATATTAATAATAACAACATTTTCTTTTTCTTTTAAATTTGCTATATTAGCTATTGTAACTCCTATTGGAGAAATAATAGATGCTTTATATTCCCCAAGAGATTGTTCTAATGTATTAATACTGTTTTTATTAGATGCCACATGTATTACTTTAACTTTTTCTTTATCTTCTACACTATTTGCTAAAGCATATCTTGTCTCGAAAGCATTTCTATTGATATTTTTTTCTGCGCACATAGCTTCAAATTCCGTGTTAATTGCTTTCTTTAAATCGTTTTTATTTAGCAAACTAAACATATAAAGGTAATCATAGGTTTCTTCTGATAAATTAACACTGATTGGAACTTTAAAACTAACGGTATCAGCGATGATTTGTCTAATGGCATCTCCTAATCTATCATAGAATTTTATCCCAAACGATTCTATTCTTAAGATGTCACGATCTTTTGAAACTTTTGCATATTTAATTAAATTTGGTTCAATATATAATCCTAAACAGCTTGCCATCTTTTTCTCCTTCGTTGAAAATAAAGTTTTCTACTTTTAGATTTTACAAAAATCGATCAAAAATACTTGAAGTTTTTGTATGTTTTTACAAAATATGACCATTTCCATATTTTTATGTACTTATTTTATCTGTTTATAATGAAAAGTCAATATAGTTTTCCATTTTTTAACACAAATGTAATACTGTTGTAATATTGTTGTAATATTGTTCTTGTTGTAACACATTTTGTTTTATTTTTTTGTCTGAATTTATTTTTTATTAAAATAAAAAAAGTATTTATAATAAATATCTACTATAAATACTTTTTGGGAATCTATTATCTTCTTATAAAAAACAATGCTATAATTACAATTCCTAGGATCACACGATAAATCGCAAATCCTTTAAAACTTCCTTTTTTCAAATAATTTAATAAAAATTTAATAACAAAAATTCCAACTATAAAACTAGCAATTACACCAATAAAAAATGGTAAATTGAACACAAAATCTTTTGCTTTAAAAACTGTAGCCGCAAGTACAATTGGCGCTGAAAGCATGAAAGAATATTTGGCTGCTGATTCTCTTTTTACTCCCATAGCTCTTGCTGTTGTCATAGTAACTCCTGACCTAGAAACCCCTGGTATAAAGGCTAATGCTTGTGATAGCCCTATTAAAAAAGTTTGTTTTAAAGTCATATTCTCATAATCTGTTACTTTTTTTGCTCTTTGGTCTACAACGTATAGAACAATTCCCATTACAATTAATGCAATAGCAATAATAAGTGGCTTTGTTAAAGCATCTTCCAAGAATTTGTCTAATATGAACCCTATAATTCCTCCTGGAATAGTAGCAAGTACAATGTACCAAAACATTCTGCCTTCTGTTGTCTTTTTCTTTTTAATAACTTGCTCATATCCACCTTTAATAAGCCCTATCCAGTCTTTGAAAAAGAAAATAGCTATTGCTAATAATGTACCAAAGTGAAGTGCTACATCAAACCCTTTAAACGCCTCCTCAAATCCTGATTCATTTACCCATCCAAACATCCACGGAATAATATTCAAATGTGCTGAACTAGAAATTGGTAATAATTCTGTTAATCCTTGTACAATTCCTAAAATTAATGCTTGATAAACTTGCATCTATTTTTCCTCCTTAATCTTGTTCTTGTTCTTTTTGCTGCTTTTCTTGCATCTTTTGTTTTTCTCTTTTATTTCTAATCATCATTAGATCTTCATTGCTTAAGTTTTCCATTAATAAATTAGTTTTAAACAAATGTCTAAATACTTTCTTTTCCTTTGGAACTATTTTTTTCTTTCCTGCGTTTTCCTCTACAATGTGCTTCATCTCTTGGTCTGTTTCTTTTTTAACTTCCTCTATTTCTTGTTTTTCTATTTTTTCTGGTTTTGGAATTTCTTGGCGAATTGGTGTAAAAATAGGATCCTTATGTAGTTGCTTGTAATTTGTAGGGTCTAGGTTTACTGCTACTTTCATATAATTGGCGGCTTTATCCTCATCTCCTTTTAACATTGCAATCTTAGAAAGATAATAATAAGAACCGGCTTTCTGTTTCTTCTGATTGAATTCCTTGCATAAAATACTTTTCTGCTTCATCTAAATCTCCATATGCTAAAGCAATTTGTCCTAAGCTTAGTTTAGCATGAAAACTCATACTATTAATTTCTGCTGCTTTTTCATAACATTCTTTTGCACGACTAAAGTCATTGCACATTGTATAAACCATACCTAAGCTATAATACAAATCATAACTTCCTGGATGATAACGAAGTGCCGCCATATAAAGCGATGCTGCTTCTTTGTATTTTTCTTCTTCAAAATAAATATCTCCTAATAAATTAGTTGCATTTTCACTTTCAGGTTTGTGTCTCAAAATATCTTGCAGAACTTCTATCGCCTGTTCATTTTGTTTGTTTTTATTCATAACAAATGCTAAGCGATATGCTATATCTAAATCATTGCGGTTTAGTTCTGTTACCTTTTTATATTCACTAACAGCTGCATCATAATTTTCTTCTTTTTCATAACATTCTGCCATGAATTTGTGTGCTACTTGGCTATGAGGATTTTTACTTAAAAAGTTAGTCATTCTTGTTTTTGCTTGTTCTTGCTGTCCTTTGCTTACTAATATTTTTGCTATCATTAG
>CANDRW010000033.1 GCA_947388675.1 uncultured Clostridium sp.
CCGTTATAAGTGTAATCTACTTTTTCACTTTCATCTGTTCCTTCTGGTGAATTTGGTACTACTTTAAAGCCACCTGGAATAACTACTTCATTCCCATTACTATCTTCTACCGTTTTAGTTTCATCTTGTATTTTATCAACTACATCTACTATAGTTGGTTCTTTTGCTGGTGGATTTGGATTATCTGGCTCAGTTGGTGGGTTGGTTGTTCCACCATTTCCCGTGTTATTTCCATATTCTCCTTTTAACATATTCGCTAGAGCTTCTAAATCATCTTGTTCTTTTTGTATCCCTGCTTCTGTTTCATTTTTTGCTTTTTGAGCTAATTTAATAATTCCATTATCTCCAAAGACATATATAAGCGTTATTCCTGCTAAAATTAATAAAATTACTATTGTTACCACCAAGGCAACTAATGTGATTCCGGTTATTTTTCAATTCTTTTTTCTTGTTCATATTTCTATTTCCTCCTCTTATTTATATTTTTCTCTTATTTAGAGCAATATTAAAATCTATTTTGGCACGCGAAAAGACAGACTATTTTCCTATAGTCTGCCTTTTTGATATGATAAACAAAGGCTCTTTATGCCTTTATTGTATTCTATAAAACTACGTATATATACAGTCTCAAGGCTTACACAGCTTAACAGCTTTCCTTTCATTTTACTTTTTTCCTTCTCTTATGTTTATTCTTTACTTTTTCTTTTGTATTATACATACTTTTAACATAAATTTTCTATTTATAGATATATTTTAACAATACACATCATAAAATGTCAACATATTCTTTTGAAATTTAACATTTTTTTAATTATTATTAACTTGACTTTTTTCATTTTTATGCAATAATGGAATTGTAGTCCATATTTGCATATTTAGAAAGAGATATTAGAGATATGATTACAATTTATATTCAAACTTTTTTCTCTTCTCTTTTCCATCTCAATTGATTAATTATTACAACAATTCCACTGATGATAACAAATAAATAGAAATTGATACCTCTACTCAAAAGTACACTACTTGTCATCATATCTTGCGGATATACATTTCTAAAGATTTCTGTAAATGCTCCTTCACTAACGCCAACTGCTCCTGGTGATGGAATTCCTGATACTGTTGCATATAGAACAGATTGCATTGTAATAATTTCTAGAATGCCATATTCACTTAGTCCTAATGCTCTATAGATCCAATAAGATGTACTATAATATAGCAAAAACTGCACTGCTGTTGTAGCAATTATTTTTACCATTAAAGATTTATGTTTCTTTATGTATACAGCGCTTTCTTGGTATTTTGCTAATTGTGCTTCTATTTTTTCTTTTTTCTGTTCAATATTTCTAATTTTAAAGCACTTCATTATCTTAATCGCAATATGGACTAAGCCTTCTGACATTCTCTTGGAGAAAATTCCGATAATCAAAAGTGCTAATGCACTCATATTTAAGCATACACCGATAATAAAGAAAATAATTAATACTTTGTTCATATATTGATAGTTAAATAGTAAACTAATAAAAGCAAAACTAAGGGTAATGACTTGCATTCCGCTTAAATTTAGTAAAAGTGCTAGTGTAGAACTTGAAATGTCAATATTATCTTTATGCATGTAATAAATCTGCATTGGTTGCCCACCACTCGCTGCTGGTGTAATAGAACTAAAGAAGAATCCAATTAATGCATATTTAAAATTTTGCTTAAAAGATGATTTTTCATTTAATACTTTTAAAGTTCTTCCTATATCAATTGCTTCGCAAGCTAGGTACAATATCATACAAACAATTCCTATTAATAAATATTCTACCTTAGCTGAGCGAATAATTTGAAATATCATTGTAATATTTTGGTCTTTTAATAAAATATAAAGTGTTATACCAATGAGTAATATAAAAAATAGAAAATTTCTAATTAACTTTGATTTACTCTTCACTGTTGTCATCCCATTTCTTACTATTGTAATATTTTTCTATACTCTTTAAAAATTGTGGTCTTGTGTCAATTGGTTCTCTTTCCTTTGGTTCCTCTATCTCTTCAGGCTCTTCATATTCATTATCATCTTCTTCATATTCTTCTGTTTTTTCTATGTCTTCGTATTTCATTGGTTCTTCTCTATTAACAGGATGTCTCACTTCTATCCTTTGTGTTTCTTCTTGTATTTCTCTCATAGTTGTTTCTTTTGGTTCACTCTCTTCTCTTTCGATTTCAAAATGCTTTGCTTCTACTCTACTTGTTATTGTAGGCTTTGGTCTTACCTTCTTTTCTTCTGGCTCTTTTTCTATTTCATCCTCTTCATAAAGTGATAAAATATTACCTAATTCATTTGAGAAATCTTCTAATAGAACTATTTTTATACTTGGTAATTTTCCATCTATATAGTCATCCATAATACGTTTTAATTTTGCAATATTCTTCATTTCAGGAGCAATTTCTTTAGTATATCTCTTTGCTCTATCTGCTAATTTTTCTTTGATGCTTACCATATCTTCATTGCTTGCACAAGAAATTCTTTGGAACATTTGGAAAGAATCATAGTATTTGAAAATAGGAATATCCATACATTCTTTATCAAATCTATCATAGAATTGTTCCATTTTCATAGGAATACATTTGAAAATATCTTCTGCTTGTTCACGATACATCTTATCTTTTAATTGTGCATTGATTTCATTAAAATGTTTTAATACTTCTTTCATTTCTCCTGCAATTTCTTCTACAACTGCTACTGTTGAAAGTTCTTCCTCTACATTATCACAATAACTTGAAGTTAATGATGCAATATTCATTCCATTGAAAAATACACTCTTAATTGTTCTAATATCATATTTAATCAAGTCTTTTTTAATGAAGTAGATAAAGTAAGCAAATAGTTTTACAATTTGAATTAACTCAATTCTACCATTCTTAACATCTTCTATAGTTTCATCAATAACACCCTCAAATTGATCATCTGGTATTTTCCAATATTCTTCTGTAAGAAGTCTTTTATAACCTGGTAATTGACTAGTATCAATGGTATTACGAATAACTTCCATATTATCTTTAAATACTTTCATATCAAAAATACGAGTACGTACATAAATTTCAATAAATTTGAAGAAACGATATTCTGCTTTAAAGTTATAGTAATAGTTATTATCGAATTCTTTGATATAGAATTGTCTGTTATCCATAAATACTCTGGAAGATACTAAAATTGCTTTATACTCTTCATTGCTATCAATGTTAACAAACTTATCTTTTGTTATTTTTCCTGCTTTAATTTCAAAAGAAATCGCGATAGTGAAGATAAGCATTGTTTGTAAAATACGGTGGTTGGTATTTGGATATGCTTTAGTTACCATGTCAAATATCTTTTTAAAGTTATTCAATGCGTGTTTTAAAATACGTAAGTTTCTTGTTCCACTTTTGTTAAACGTAGAAGTAATTAGGTTTGTATTTTCTCTCAAGAAGCGAATTAAATCCGCCTCATTTTCATAACGCATTAGAAGTCCATTAATAATGTAATTGAACTCTGGTGCATATTCAAAGGTTTCACCAATTAACTTTTCTTTAATTCTTTCATAGTCATTTGCTTTATCAAAAACGTATTCAATTGTATCACGAATTCTTTCTACCATTGGCTTATCTGTTTTGATAGTCAATTTATCTTGTTTATCTAATAAATAAGTAGCAATAAAAGTTTTCATTTCTAGATTGCTATTCTTTAACTTTGTAGACAATTCTTTTTCATTACAAATAATGATAGTTTTAATGTGGTCATGTTCTACGAAATTATTGATATATCCTAGAATATCGATAACATCTACATTAGCTCTCTCCAAGTCGTCAAAACATAATACCTTATCATCTGTTGAGAAGAACTGACCATAATCTAATTGGTTTCCATTTTGAGTAACACCAAAAAAGTTAGCCATATCCAATCCTGTTTTTGCATATTCAGGAATACTTCCTACTCCACTTGCATCCATATATTTCTTTAAGTTTTTATCCATTAGTTGTGTTGTTTCAATAAATATCTTTTTACTGATTTCTTCTAAGTTAGAAATTCCATATAAAGACATGTAAATAGCTGTTAATCGTTTTCCATTTACTTGCATAGATTCTATTTTGGGTTTAATTTTATGGTTCCAAAAGTACGTCTTTCCGCTTCCCCATTCACCATTTATCATAATAGCATAGTCTGTGTATTCTGCTCTAATATAATCTAAGATACTTTCTACTAAATCGTCCATTTTCAATTCCTTTCTTATGTTTTTCTTTTCCAATGTATGGTAGTTTGCTTCATATAGTTAAACTTAGTCCTTTGCAATTGTCAAAATACCTACCATTTGGCAATTAGCTATTTTTAGTATTCTTGCGCATTCATTTGCTGTGCTACCAGTTGTGTAAATATCATCCAAAAGTAGTATTTTCTTATCTTGTATTTTGAGTTCATTTTGCACTTTATATACATTTTTTACATTTTCTCTTCGTTGCACTTTCTTTAAACTACTTTGTGGCTGATTATGTTTTTCTTTTTTCAATACTTGCATTTCTATTGGAATGCCTGCCATTTTACTGATTTTTCTAGCAAGTATTTCACTTTGGTTATATCCTCTTTCTCTTTTTCTAGATGAGGATATTGGTATCGGTATCATTATATCATATTTTTTCAAAAATCCATATAATTTTTCATTATTCATAAAAAATTCATAAATCGTATTTGCCAAATATGCTTTATCCTCAAATTTGTACTGTAAAATTTTTTCTCGAATGGTTTTCGTATAGGAAAATAGATAAAAATGTTCATCTATAAAAGTATCTTTTCCTTGATAAAAGTCTAATTGATTTAAGTAACTAATAGAATGAATAGTATTTTCTTTACATTCTTTACATAAATTTCCTTCACCAATTTTACCACAAAAACCGCAAACTGGAGGAAAAATAAAATCGAGGACAGTTTCTAAAAGGTTCATTTTCGCCCCTCCTTTTTAGATTTACGTGTCCCCGATTTCGTTTTATATGTCTAGTGTCATTTTTAAGTTTAGTGTTTTCATAACTGTTTCTAGGTTTTTGAAAAGAATTCTGTCATGTAGAGAGGCATCTGCAGCATCTCTGTCCATCTTAGCATCTACTTTATCTATTTTTCTGTCTAGTAATAGAAGTCTATCTTCCATTACTACCATTTTTTGCTTCATATCTGCCATGTCTACTTTCATATACGCTACATCATATTTTAGTTCTGCTACATCTCTTTTCAAAGTAGCCACATCTTGCTCTAATTTTGCCACTTTCTGCTCTAACGCTGTCATTCTCTCTTCTAAACTTGTTACTCTTTGTTGTAAGTCTTTTACAATTGCATTAGTTTCTTCAGTCAATTTAAAAATTTTTAATAACATTTCTTGTTCCATAAACTTTCCTCCTTTCCCTATATGACTCCCTTTACATCTGTTATTTTCTTACTTCTGTATCCCATTTTAATTCATTTTTACACATAAGTCAATAGTAAGTTTGGAATTTCATCACATTTTGTTTTATTTGGTCAGTGTCTTTAACTTAAACTCTAAGCCTGTATTTCTCTTTTTACTATCTGCATTTTGTATCATAAACTCTACTACATTTGGATTTCCCACTAGAATTAAAAGCTTCTTTGCCCTTGTCATGGCTGTATAGAGTAAAGTTCTAGTTAATAGCACTGGGGCTGCTTGTACAATTGGCATAATTACTACATCAAATTCACTTCCGTTGTGCTTTGTGCACAGTAATACAATAAGCATGTTCAATTTGTTCTAATTCCTCAAACGTATACCATACAATTTTTTCATCATCGAATTTAATCTTCACTCTTTTTTCATTTTCATCAATATTGCTAATAGTACCATATTCTCCATTAAATACACCTTTTCCCATTTCAAGAGATAGCTCATGTTTTTCCCAATAGATATCATAATTGTTTTTAATTTGCATAATTCTGTCACCTTCTCTAAAAATACTGTCCATCCATTTACGTTCTTTCTTATTTTCCGTTGGTGGATTAATGGCTAATTGCAAATACTTATTTAATTCCTTCGTCCCCAAAGTTCCTTTCTTAGTAGGGCTAATTACTTGAATATGATTAAAAAAATCATAGTTCCCATATTTTTGTAGTCTGCCATTACTTAAAGAAATAACATTTTCTAATACCTTTTCTTGGCTTTTTTCTGCTATGAAGAAGAAATCATCTAACAATTCCTCATTTTTTTCGCCAGTAAAAAAACTAGTTCCTTCATTTACTTTATGGCTGTTAATAATAATTTTGCTTTTTGCCGCTTGCCTAAAAATTTTGTTTAGTGTAATCACTGTTATTTGATCTGAACTAACAATGTCCTTTAATACATTTCCTGGACCTACCGAAGGAAGCTGATTACTGTCTCCTACTAGCACTAATTTTGTACCTTTGTAAATGGCTTGTACTAAATAATTCATTAAAAAGATGTCTACCATAGATACTTCATCTACAATAACAATATCGGCATCTAGTGGTGCTACTTCTACATCAGGGTCCATGGATTTCATTTGGTCTGTATCCATTTTTCCAATTTCTAATAATCTATGTAAAGTTTTTGCTTCTTCTCCTGTTGTTTCTGTCATTCTTTTAGCAGCTCTACCTGTTGGTGCACATAAAACCACTTTTAATCCTTCTTGCTTATATAACTCAATTACTGTTTTGATAATAGTAGTTTTTCCTGTACCTGGACCACCTGTAATAACACAAACATTATGTTCTTGAATAGCTTGCACAGCTTGTTTTTGTTTTTCCGATAATTCCTTTTCTGCATTTTTCTCTATTTTCTTTAGCTTCTTTTCAAATCCACTAATTGCTTTTACATTTTTGTATTCATCTAATGTCATAAGTGTTTCTGCTACATTTCTCTCTGCAAAATAATAATTATTTAAGTAAATCCATTCCTGTGTTTCTCTATCTTCAATCACAATTTCCTTTAATGCTTTTAAATTAATTAAACTTTCTTCAATTAACTCCTCTGAAACACCTAACAATTCATGTGCAAACTGTACTAGATTTTGATAAATCACACAACAATGTCCATTGTTATTTGCTACCTTTAGCGCATATTTGATACCACTTCTCACTCTTTGGCTACTTTCTTGGTCTAATCCTAGTTTTAATGCAATTTGGTCAATTTGTCTAAAGTCCGCTCTTTGCACTAAATCTACTAATAAATATGGATTTTCCTCAATTAAATCAATGGTATTTGTTCCTAAACTTTTAAATACTTTTTCTGCACTTTGAGGACCTATCCCATACTTTTGCAAATATTCTACAATACGCCATATCTCCCAGTTTTCATTAAAACTTTCTGATGCCTCCATTGCCTTTTCTTTGGTAATTCCCTTAATACATACTAGTTTTTCAGGTTCAAACCTTAAAATATGGACAACTTCTTTGCCAAACTCTTTAATCATCTTTTGGGCTGTTGCAGGACCAATGCCTTTTAATTTTCCACTTGCTAAATATCTTTCCAAACCTTCTAATGACTCTGGCATTGTTTTTTCAAAAGTTTCAATTTTAAATTGCATACCATATTCAGGATGTTCTACAAAATTACCTGTTGCTTTGATAGTATCTCCTTTATTAATGAAAGGAAGATAACCTACAACAGTAGTCTCCTCCTCCTCTGTTTCAAAAGCAGCTATGGTATAACTATTTAATTCACTACGATAAATAATCTCTTTAATTTCGCCTAATATTTCCAAAACATTTCCTCTTTTTCTCTTAACACTTCCCTTATTGTATCTTTATTTCTTCATTTTTTCAAGATGATTGGTAATAAATTTACCTTATTCCATCTACACTATCTAAAATCTCTTTACAATCCCTCCAATTAGAAACCTTAATATTTTCATAATCGTTTCCCAACTTTTCTAAGATTTTCTTTGTTTCATCTGTTGAATTTAAGTCTACTACAATCACATCCTTCACACTCTCTTCTTTTCCATAAATGAGACGAAATAGAAATGAACGAAGAAAGCCTTCAATCTTCTTCTCTTGATTTTTGGCAGCTACAATTACATAAATTCCATCTGGTTTTAAATTAGTGTAAGTATATGTATAAACAATTGTCTTTATTATTTCAAATAAGCCATACAAGGCTAATACCCATAAAATACCATTCCATAAAAATTCCATTATTTCTTCTTCCTTTCTTTGGTATTTTATGCACCTCTATTTTTTTTGTGACTTTGACATAAGTCTAAAAAATGTTATATACTATGGCTATGAAAGAATTAGTTGTAAATGATAAATATAATGGAAAAAAATTAAATAGTTTGTTATTAGATACTTTTGATGGCTTAAGTTTGAATGTGCTATACAAAGCACTTCGTAAAAAGGACATTCGTGTTAATGATGTACGAGTTAATGAGAATGTTATTGTATATACAGGTGACCATATAAAAGTATATATTTCTGATGAGCAATTAGAAAAAAATACTCATTTTGAAATAGATATTATTTATGAAGATGAACATATTTGCATTGTGAATAAGCCTGCTGGTATTGAAGTAGTTGGTGAAAATTCGTTAACTACTTTGCTTGAAAAACATTATAAATCTGAAACTAATTTAATATCTTATATTAAACCTTGCCATCGTTTAGATAGAAATACAACTGGCTTAGTTCTATTTGCCAAAGATGAAGAAGCCTTGAATATTTTATTAGATAAGTTTAAAAAACATGAAATAGAGAAGCATTACAAAGCCAAAGTAGTTGGCATTCCTACTAAAAAACAAGCTACTTTAACAGCTTATCTATTTAAAGATGCAAAAAAATCTTTGGTATATATTTCTGATGCCCCTAAAAAAGGTTATGAAAAAATTGTGACTTCTTATCAAGTGATGGAAGAGAATAAAAAAGAAAATACCAGTATATTAGATATTACTCTACATACTGGTAAAACGCATCAAATTCGTGCTCATTTGTCACACATTGGTCACCCTATTTTAGGTGATGGCAAATATGGTAATAATGAAATCAACAAAAAGTTTGGTTTAAAAACACAACAACTAACAAGTTACTCTCTTACTTTTCATTTTAAAAGTGAGAGTGGAATTTTAAGTTATTTGAATGGAAAGAAAGTGGAAAATGGGACGGTTCTAATTTCCAAATTTTAACTAAAACTTGGAAATTAGAACCGTCCCATTTTCCACTCCTCTCTTATTTTATCAATTCTTCAAACTCTTCACTTGAAATAACTTCTTTCTCCATCAAAGCTTTAGCCACTTTGTTGAGTTTATCCATATTATTTCTCAAAATTTCTTGTGCCTTTGCATAACTGCTATCTAACATAATTTTAACTTCTGCACCTATGGCGTCACTAAATTTCTCACCAAATAATTGTAATTGATATGGGTCTTTTTCTGTATCTACTGAAATTGGTCCTAGATTATCACTCATACCATATTTGGTAATCATATCTTTGGCAATTTGTGTTGCTACTTCAATATCATTACTCGCACCTGTTGAAATATCATTTAAAGCAACCTTCTCAGCTGCACGTCCACCAAGTAATGCAATCATTTTTTCTTGCATTTCTGTCTTAGAAATATAGTATTTATCCTCATTTGTCTTATACATGGTATATCCACCTGCAACACCACGAGGAATAATAGATACCTCTTTAATATCTTTTTGTGTTTCTAAAGTGCTACTAACAATAGCATGTCCTGCTTCATGATAAGCAGTTAGTTTTTTATCTTTGTCTGAAATAACTCTGCTTTGTCTTTCTAGTCCTACAGTCACTTTCTTAACTGCATCTTCTACATCGTCTTGTGTAATTGCTTCATGCTTTTTGATAGTTGCAATAATTGCTGCTTCATTTAAAATATTAGCAAGTTCTGCTCCTGTAAATCCTGCAGTATCTCCTGCAATATCTTTTAAATTCACTTCATCTGCAAATTTCTTTCCTTTTGCATGAATTTTTAAGATTTCTTCTCTACCCTTCATGTCAGGAAGTGCAATTGTAATTTGTCTATCAAATCTTCCTGGTCTTAATAGTGCTTTGTCTAACATCTCTGGTCTATTTGTTGCCGCAAGCACTATAATCGTTTCTTCAGTATCAAATCCATCCATCTCTACTAATAACTGATTTAATGTTTGATTATTTTCAGATTCTGCACCGCTTCCACTAGACCTTCTAGAACCAATGGCATCAATTTCATCAATGAATACAATACAAGGAGCGACTTTTTTTGCTTTTTCAAATAGCTTTCTAACACGAGAAGCTCCCAGTCCTGCAAACATCTCAATAAATTCAGAACCACTCATAGAAATAAATGGTACTTTTGCTTCTCCTGCAATCGCTTTAGCAATTAAAGTTTTACCAGTACCTGGATTTCCACAAAGAAGAACTCCTCTTGGAACTTTGGCTCCCATATCAGTAAATCTCTTTGGCTCTTTTAGGAAATCTACAATTTCTATCATCTCACCTTTTTCTTCTTCTAAACCTGCTACATCTTCAAACTTAATTTTAGATTTTGTTGTTTCTGCATCGTATACTTTTCCCTTATCTCCTAGTCCTTGCATCTTAAATAAAACAATGACTAAACCTACAAGTATAATAGTTGGTAATAGTGAGAATAAAGTTTGTGTTACACCAATCAATGGATTTTGCTTTTTTTGCACTAATTCAATTTCATTTCCTTGTAAAGTTTTTTCTTGGATTAGTTCAATAAAAGCTTGTGTATTTGGCACAATTGTCTTTTTCTCTTTACCTTCTTCTTCTCCTCTTATTTTTACTTTAACAGAAGTACTACCTACTGTCATTTCAACTTTTTCTACTTCACCTGCATCTACTTTTTTGATTAATTCTGTATAGGCTAATTCATTATCTTTTTCCTTCTGATTATTAGTGGTTAAAAACCATACAGATATTCCTGCAAGTATAACTAATAACACTAAAATAGCAATTCCGAAGATACATTTTTAGTTTCTTATCTTTATCTTTCTGATTTTGTTTTTGTTCACTCATTTATGCTCTCTCCTTCTTTATATTCTAACCTTTTCGAATTTTATCTCCTTTTAAGATTAAATAGTAATTGTTTTCGCAGTTTTGAAAGGTACCGAGTTGATATACTATTGTAAACTTTCTAACCGCCTCGGGCATTTGAAAAACAAGAAAATAATTACTATCTAAGCATATTAGTTATAAAACTGCAACCTATCTTATATTTGCCTCTGGCTGTGGATGGTTCTCATCTCTTGTTTTACGTTTTTCCTCTTTTTTCTCTTCTTGCCTCTTCTTTTCGTCTTCTTTACGAACTCTTTCTCTTTCCTCTTCTTCCTTTTTCTCTTGTTCTTGTCTTGCTAATTCTTGTTTAATTTTCTCTTGTTCTGAAATAATCTTTGATAATTCCATTTGTTGTTTTATCACATCTGATTTAATCATTAAAATCGAAGTTATGATATAAATACAGGTAATCGCCATATACATAATATCAAAATATTGAATTGTATATCCAGTTAATTGATTAACTATCATATAGGCAAGATTTAAAATAATAGGAAGTGTTAATGCATGTACTGCAATATTATATGTCGCACTATACCTTAATCTTAATCTTGAGAAAACTCCTGTAATGTAACCTAGGATAGAATATAGCAAAGCATCTACCAAAACTGTAGAAAAATATATGATAAATAAGTAAATAGCCATAGTAATGAAAAATGTAATATAAATTGTCCATATCATAGTCCCTGATAGCATGTTTGTAATATCTTGCTTGTCCAATCTTACAATATGATATCTTTGGCTAATATCTTGATAAGACATTGTAGTTGACATAGCTGTTATTCCTGTTTTGAAAATTATTTTATCTTTTAAAATAATCATTCCATTGCTATAGCCTTTTACAGCTTCTTCATATTTTGTTACTTGTTCTTCATTTAGGTCCCCTGTATCTATGATTATCTTTCCATTTAATAATTCATTTTCTTCTGCTATAATAGCTTGATTTCCTTCATCCTTTGGCTTTACCATCAATGTATTTTCTTCAAAATGAATTTCTGCAATTTCATTTTCTATATAAGAACTTACTTGATTTACAACTTTTGCGAAATTCCATGTAATCATAAGTGAAATAAGGAAAACAAAAATCAACATTAATTTGGCTAAGTATCCAATAGAACTTCCTACTTTTTGTACTGCTAATTTTTGATATTCTTCTAATCCGAAAATACTAATTTTTATTTTCTTCCAAAATGAGATTTTTTTTTCCTCTTCCACTTTTCTTACTTCCACCTTTCTAATTGCTATATCTTCTCTACTGTCATTCCCTCTTTAGTATCTTTTACGCTATATCCTTTTTCTTTTAATTGGTCACGAATTTGATCAGCTATTTTCCAATCTTTATTTTCTCTTGCTTGTTTTCTCTTTTCTAATAATTCTGCAATCTCTTCTGGCAATTCTATTTGTTTTGCTTCTTCTAAATATTGTTTACTATTTTCTAAATCTAATCCTAAAACCTTATCAAATTTTAATAAAAGTTTCGCATATTGTTTTGCTTTTTCTTGATTTCTAATAATTTCCCATACAATCCCCATAGCTGCTGGCATATTCAAGTCATCATTTATTGTTGCCAAAAATTTATCTTCATATTCTTTTATTTTTTCACTTGCAATTTCCTCTGTTCCTTCTTGATGTTTTAAAAATCCTTCTCTTAAACGATTTAATGCTTTTTGTGTTGATAAAGCTGTATCAAATGTAAAATTTAATTTTGTACGATAATGTGCTGTAAAACAAAATAGTTTATATGCTAATGGCTCTATTCCCTTTTCTTGCAATTGGTCTAAAGTATAGGTATTTCCTAATGATTTGGACATTTTTCCGCCATCTACTTGTAAGAATTCCACATGCATCCAGCATTTTGCTGGAACTTTTCCTGTTAGTCCTTTGCTTTGTGCAATTTCGTTTTCATGATGTGTTGGAATATGGTCAATTCCACCAGTGTGAATGTCAAACTCATCTCCTAAGTATTTTCTTCCCATTGCGCTACACTCAATGTGCCATCCTGGGTAAGATAATCCCCAAGGACTTTCCCATTTCATAATATGAGTTTCTGGTGCTTTAATCCATAGTGCAAAATCATATGGATTTCTTTTTTCTTCATCTACATCCACTCTTGCACCTGCAATTTGTTCCTCAATATTTCGATTAGATAACACTGGATATTTATCCAATTTTGAAATATCAAAATAGATACCTCTACTCGTTTCATATGCATATCCATTTTTTACTAATTCTTGTACGAATTCTAACATTTCTGAAATATGTTCTGTTGCTTTAGCAACTTTTTCTGGTCTTTGAATATGAAGCCTCTCCATATCTCTAAAGAAAATTTCTGTGTAGTATTTTGCAATTTCATAAGGGTCTTTATTTTCCTTTCTTGCAGCCTTCTCCATTTTGTCTTCGCCCTCATCTGCGTCTGACTCCAAATGCCCCACATCAGTAATGTTCATAACGTGATTCAATTCATATCCATTGTATTGTAATACCCTTCTTAGCGTATCCATAAAAATATATGCTCTAAAATTCCCAATATGGGCATAACTATACACGGTTGGTCCGCATGAATAAATGCGGACCATATTCCCTTCTAATGGTTTAAATTCTCCCTTTTGTCTTGTTAAAGTATTATAAAATTGAACTGGCATAAGTTAGTCTCTCCTTTATTTTAATTTCCCATACTATTGCTATGGTGTTGGAGTTGTTCCATCTGGATTTGTTGTATTACCTCCTGGATTGGTTCCATCTCCTCCTGGATTATCTCCACCACTAGGTGGAGTTGTATTATCACCTGGATCTTCTCCGCCTGGATCTGTCGTGGTTATCCTATTTACTGTAATAGTAATAGCTACTCCTTTTTCTACCTTTGTTCCTGCTTCTATACTTTGTGTTAGCACAATACCATTTGCTAAAGTAGCATCATGACCTTCTATTACAGTAATGGTAAGTCCTGCAAGCAGAGTTCTTGCTTCTGTTTCAGTTTTTCCAACTACATTTTCTACTACTACTTTATTTGTTTCTTCATTATGTTTTGTACATTTTTCAGTAGGAACACTATATTTATCATTTTTTCCTATTACTTTCCAACCAGCATTTTGCTCTTTTTCTGGCTTTTTAGCAAATACTTTTTCTTCTACTTCTGGACAATATTCATTTGCTAGTTTTCCTGTTTCCTTACAGATTTTTTCAGCCTCATGACCAGCACAGTTTTTTGGTAAATTATCTTCTGTGAAATATTCTGTATAAGTACTTGCGCAACTTTTTGTTGCTAAATTTCCTGAAGTTCTACATACTGTTCTTGTTACTACATTATCTGGCTTTTTAAATCTAGCTGCTTTTTTATTCTTATGAACAGATTTCATAACATTTGCCCAAAGCTTTCTTGCGTTTCCAACATTATACAATGGAATGCTATTACTCTCTGGGAATCCATTCCAAGTTGCTGCTGCATAATATGGTGTAATTCCACAAAGCCATGTGTCTCCATCGTCATCTGTTGTGCCTGTTTTTGCTGCTACATCAAAGTTTGCCATATAACACTCATTCGCTGTTCCTTGTGCTCCTGTTACAACATCCATCATAATTTGTTTTACAATATAGGCATTTGCTGCTGAAATCACTCTATGTTTTTCTTGTTCTGGTTCTAATATGGTTTCTCCATCGCTATTGACTAACTTGTTATAGAAAGTTGGTTCAATGTATACACCGTCATTTGCAAGTGTTGCATATGCTGCTGCCATTTGTAAAGTGCTAGAACCATGAGTTACACCACCAATTGCTAAAGATAAAAAACCATCATCTTCCATTGTATATGTATCTAATCCAAAAGAATGTAAATAGTCAACAACTGTTTTAGCTCCTATATTTGAAAGGATTTTGATGTTTACAATATTGGAAGAAACCTCTATTGATTTTCTAACTGTACATAGTCCTTGATATCCACCTGCATTTTTAGGTCTATAACTCCTTCCACCATTTACTCCTGCAAATTCAGTAGTTGTATCTTCATACACAGTAGAAGCTTGAATTACTTTTTCTTCTAGTCCTGTTGAAACATTTGCCAAAGGCTTGATGGAAGAACCAGTCTGTCTTTCTGTCATAGCATAGTTGTTGTTTGTTCCTACATCACTTCCAAAAGCACCACCCATTGCTACTACTTTACCTGTTTTAAAGTCAATAATTGTCATTCCTGCTTGTGTTTGAACTTTTTTAGTAATGTTTTTTCCGTTAGCTCCCTTCCAAGTAGCTGTTCTTGATTCTACATAACTCTTTTTCGCCATTTCGCTAACTACTGTTTTTTGAATAGCAGTATCTTGTGTTGTATATAATTTATATCCTCCACCTCTAATGATACTATCTGCTTCATCATAACTAATTTTCTTTTGTTTTGCTAAATCACGAGTTACCTCTCTAACAGCTTCTTCTACAAAATAAGAATTGTTATTTCCAAATTCAAACTTTCCTTTTTTAAATTTGAAACCTTTTTCAATTTTCTCTGATGCTTCATTATAAATTTCTTCTGCTTCTTCTGGATTGTCACTAATTTTATTTTGTTCTTTCATCAAATCTAATACAAATTTTGTTCTTGTTTTAATTTTCTCGCTATTGTCTAGTTCTTTATTATATGGGTTATATGCATTTGGTGAATGGTTAATACCTGCTAAAAAGCAAGATTCTGCTAAATCTAAATCTTTTGCTGATTTTGCAAAATAATATTGTGCTCCATATTCTACACCATGAAGTTCATTACCACCTACGAAGATAACATTTAAGTATTTTTCTAGAATTTCTTGTTTATTCAATATTTTTTCTAACTGATATGCTCTTGACATCTCACGGATTTTTCTCTCAATTCCTTCTCTACCACTTCCTGCATCATCAGACATTAAATTCTTTACCAATTGTTGGGTAATAGTACTTCCACCACCCACACTAGAACCATCTGCTTTATGTAATAAGTAACTAATTGTAGCTTTTCCTGTTCTTAAAATATCCACACCATCATGTTCATAAAATCTCTTATCTTCTATTACTACATAAGCATCTGCTGTATATTTTCCCATCTTATCAAGGGTTACTAGTTTTCTATTTACACTTCCCTCAGAGGCTGAAAGAACTGCAATTTGCTTTCCCTTTGAGTCTAGTACTACTGTATTCTCATTTGCAATTAATTCTTCTCTTGTTAGAGTCCATTTATCACTTAGAAAAATTCCTGCTACAATTCCTACTCCTGTTAGCCCTGCTAAAACCATCAGAATAAAGCAAATCAAAATTGCCTTTTTAAGTTTAGAGTGCTTCTTTTTCCCTTTTTTCTTTCCCTCTTTATTTCCCTTTGTTTGTTTTTCTGTTTTTACTTTATATTGCTTTGTTTTATCACTCTCTTTATTTCCCATTAGGATGTCCTCCTATCCTTATTTCATAAATACACGAATATTCTCAATTCCTTTAGAACTGGTCAATTCGTTTTTTACAGCCTTATTATATACTATATTCAGCAAAATGAAAAGTATTTTAAGAAATTTTTAAGCTATTTTGCCTACGGTTTTAAGACTTTTGTGTGTCATATAACAAAAAATCACTATTTCTCATTGTAATAGTGATTTTTCTTATCTAAATTATATAAAAAAGCGATGTTAGTTACTTCTTAACTGTTAGAAGCTTCTTGAACTTCCTCCGCCGCCAGAATGTCCACCACCACCGTGGAAACCTCCACCGCCAGAAAAGCCACCACCATGGAAACCTCCGCCTCCACCAAAGAAAATAAAGGGTCCACCTCTACCTCTAAATTTCGATTGTAATATGAATAAAATCAATGTAATAAATGTCATTATTATATACAATATAGTGTAACTCTGATTTGACACTCCTTTTTGAACAGCCTTTTCCGAACCTGTAATCGTCACCCCATATTCCTCTGCAACTTCCTTTAAGAAAGCACTGTATCCATTTTTAATACCTTCATCAAAGTTATTTTGCCTTAAATATGGAATAATATATTCATCTTGCATTCTTCCTGTTTTACCATCTGGTAATTTTCCTTCTAGCCCATACCCCACTTCTACACGAAATTTCCTGTCTCCGTAAGAACATAGTAAAAGTAGTCCATTATCTTTATTTTTATCTCCAATGCCCCAACTATTAAATAGTTGATACGCATAATCTTCAATACTCATTCCATCTAATGATTTCACTGTCACTACTACAATTTGAGCTCCTGTCTTTTTTTGAAGTTCTACATTTGTATCCATGATATATTGCTTAGTCTCTCTTGTCAAAACACCTGCATTGTCATTGACATAGAAATCTGATGTCGGACTTACTACGGCTGCAAGCGTTACGCTTGTCATATTACTCAAAATGAGAATGAGAAATAGCAGAAAAAAGGCAAACTGAATTCTTTGCCTTTTCTTACTTTGGTTTTCAATTTTATTTATTTTTAAAACTTGTTTAATCAAAATTAACCTCCGGAACTTTATTACTTCCTTCTTCTACTTCAAAGTATGGTTTCTTATCGAAATTAAACATACCTGCAATGATACTTGCTGGAAATTTACGAATACTTAAGTTATATTCTTTGACTGCCTCGTTATATTGTCCCCTTGCTTGGCTAATTCTATTCTCAGTTCCTGCTAATTCATCCATTAATTGTATATAGTTTTGAGAAGATTTTAAATCTGGATAATTTTCAACCACTACTAATAAACGATTTAAAGCATTAGTCAATTCTGTATTTGCATTTGATTTATCCTCTATCGTTTTTGCTCCTGCTAGTTTACTTCTTGCATCTGTTACAGAGTTAATAATATCTTGTTCTTGTTTTGCATATCCCTTTACTGTATTAACTAAATTTGGAATTAAATCTGCTCTTCTTTGTAATTGATTATCAATGTCTGCAAATTTTCCATCCACTTCTTCACTCTTGGTAAGCATTCCATTATAAGTAGAAACTACTGTAATTCCACCAATTAATAGTATGGCTACAATTACAATTAGGGTAATTAAAAGTCCTTTTTTCATAATTTTTTCCTTTCATTTTTTATTTTTCAATTATCACTATAAGAAAAGTGAAGACCGCGCAAGACGAGCTTGCGAGTGCCTTCCGTTGCTTTCTCTAATTTCATTTATAATCAAAAGCAACGGACAGCAAGGTCAAACGTTCTTATATCAATAATCAAAAACAAAATAATAATTTTATTAATGATTATCCAAAAATCCCCTTTTTCTTTACTGGTGGCTGCTCATTCATAGTTTTAGCAAGCTGCAATAAAAGTTCACGTTGCTCAACAGTTAGCTTCTTAGGTACTTGAACTTGAACTGTAAAGATAAAATCTCCTTGTCCATTGCCATTAATAGCCTTGAACCCTTTATCTCGGATAATAAACTTTGTCCCTGTTTGTGTACTATCTGGTATCGTATACATTTCATCTGTTCCATCTACCATTGGGATACGAAGTTCTGCTCCTAGTGTTGCTTGTGTAAAGGTAATTGGAATTTCGCAAAGTACATTGTTCCCCCTTCTAGTATAAAGTTTATGTTTTTTCACATGAACAGTAAGGTATAAATCTCCTTTTGGTCCTCCATTTTCTCCTGGTTCACCTTCTCCACGTAATACAATCGTTTGATTATCATCCACTCCTGCTGGAATTTTAACAGATAATCTTACTTGATTACGGACTGTACCTTTTCCTTTACAAGTTTCACAAGGTTCTTTAATAATCTTTCCTGTTCCATGGCAGTTTGTACAGGTTCTCATTGTTTGCATTTGCCCTAAAATAGTAGTCTGGATTTGTTTAATCTGACCACTACCATGACAAACACTACAGGTTTCAGGATGTGTTCCTGGTTTACTACCTTCTCCATGACAATTCTGGCAAGTTTCTTTACGATTAATAGTTACATATCTTTCTGTTCCTAAAAAAGATTCTTCAAAACTAATTTCTAAATCATATTGCAAATCAGTTCCCTTTTTAGGTCCATTTTGTCTACTACCTCCTCGGCCACCTCCAAAACCTCCTCCAAAGAAGGAAGAAAAGATATCTCCTAAATCTCCAAAGTCACTAAATCCGTCAAAACCAGTTGAATATGTATAGGTACCATTTCCATATGGATTGCCTCCACCAAATCCTTGTGGTCCATCTGGTCCAAACTGGTCATACATTTTTCTTTTTTGGCTATCAGATAATGTTTCATAAGCTTCATTTACTTCTTTAAACTTGGCTTCTGCTTCTGCCTTATTATCAGGGTTAGCATCTGGATGATATTTTTTAGCTAAGCGACGATAAGCTTTTTTTAGCTCATCATCACTTGCACTTTTATCTACACCAAGTACTTCATAATAGTCTCTTTTTGCCATCGTCTTCTCCTAATTTGTCGCATTTCGGGACAGATGTCGCACAAACTAACGTCCCCAAGTGCGACATTTTATTTATTTATTTATCTTCATCAACCTTATACTCAGCATCATGGATATCTCCATTTTCGTCAGTATGTGGTCCTTCTGTTCCAGCTTCTCCACTTGCTGCATTGTTAGCCGCTGCTGTTTGTTGATATAATTTTTCTGAAATAGAGTAGAATACTGTTGTTAGTTTTTCTGTAGCAGATTTAATTGCTTCTACGTCAGAACCTTCTAGCGCTTTCTTTACATTAGCAATTTCAGTTTCAGCTTTTGCTTTCTCTTCTCCACTGATTTTGTCACCTAAGTCGTCTAATGTTTTTTGGCTGTTATACACTAAGCTTTCTGCATTGTTTCTAGCTTCGATTTCGTCTTTTCTCTTTTTGTCTTCTGCTGCGTGTGCTTCTGCATCTTTTACAGCTTTTTCAATATCTTCATCTGTTAAGTTTGTGCTTGCTGTAATAGCAACTTGTTGGCTATTTCCTGTTGCCATATCTTTTGCTGATACGTGTACAATACCATTAGCATCAATATCAAAAGTTACTTCAATTTGTGGCACTCCACGTGGTGCTGCTGGAATTCCTGTTAGTTGGAATCTTCCTAGTGTTTTGTTGTCAGCTGCCATTTCACGTTCACCTTGTAGTACGTGAATTTCTACACTTGTTTGACCATCTGCTGCTGTTGAGAATACTTGTGATTTTTTAGTTGGGATAGTTGTATTTCTTTCGATTAATTTTGTAGTAACTCCACCTAATGTTTCAATTCCAAGTGATAATGGTGTTACATCTAATAATACTAAGTCTTTAACATCTCCAGATAATACACCACCTTGAATAGCTGCACCAATAGCAACACATTCATCTGGGTTAATTCCCTTGTCTGGTTCTTTTCCTGTAATTTTCTTAACTGCTTCTTGAACAGCTGGAACTCTAGTAGAACCACCTACTAATAGGATTTTGTGTAAGTCATTTGCAGTAACTCCTGCATCTTTCATTGCTTTTTCTACTGGAATTTTTGTTGCTTCAATTAAATCATTAATTAATTCTTCAAATTTTGCTCTTGTTAAAGTAATATCCATATGTTTTGGACCTGTAGCATCTGCTGTAATGAATGGTAAGTTAATTTGTGTTTGTTGCATTCCAGAAAGTTCAATTTTAGCTTTTTCTGCTGCTTCTTTTAATCTTTGCATTGCCATTTTATCAGTTGTTAAATCAATAGCATCTGATTTTTTGAATTCTGCTACTAAGTAGTCAATAATTCTTTGGTCAAAGTCATCTCCACCAAGTTTTGTATTTCCATTTGTTGCCAACACTTCAAATACACCATCACCAATGTCTAAGATAGATACGTCGAAAGTTCCTCCACCTAAGTCATATACCATGATTTTTTGGTCTTGGTCCTCTTTATCCATACCAAAAGCTAAAGCTGCTGCTGTTGGTTCATTGATAATTCTTAATACTTCTAATCCTGCAATTTTTCCAGCATCTTTTGTTGCTTGTCTTTGGCTATCGCTAAAGTAAGCTGGTACTGTAATAACAGCTTGTGTTACAGGACTTCCTAAATAATTTTCTGCATCTGTTTTTAATTTTTGTAATGTCATTGCTGAAATTTCTTGTGGAGAGAATTCTTCTCCTTCAATTTTTACTTTTCTGTTTGTTCCCATATCTCTTTTAATAGAGATTACTGTGTTGTCTGGATTAGTAACTGCTTGACGTTTTGCAATTTGTCCTACTAATCTTTCTCCATTTTTTGAAAATGCAACAACAGATGGTGTTGTTCTGTTTCCTTCTGCATTAGGAATAACAACTGGCTCTCCTCCTTCCATTACTGCTACACATGAGTTAGTTGTTCCTAAGTCAATTCCTATAATTTTTCCCATAATAAATCTTCCTTTCTGATTTTTATTTTAGTTAATCTAAATTATATTGTTTTTTGTAGCTTGCTGGTCGCAATCTTCCTAATTAAAAAAGGTTGATTGCTCCAATCGCCCTCCGCTTCGCTTCGGTTGGTCGTTGCGCGCTACTGCAAAACTAATATAATTTTATTTAACTATAAAATATAAAAATAAATAAAATTAAAATCGTTAATTGGCTACGACCACCATAGAATGGCGTATCACCTTATCACCTATCATATATCCTTTGCGATATTCTTCTTTGATTTCTTTTTCTCCTAAACTCTCATCTTGTATTAAGCTTACTGCCTCATGAAGTTCTGGATCAAAAGTTTTTCCTATTGCCTCAATC
>CANDRW010000034.1 GCA_947388675.1 uncultured Clostridium sp.
GTGTAGTTTTAGATAATATGTTTTTTCCAGAATTATTAAATGCAAAAGATATAAACAACTCTATGAAAGATATATACAAAAACTGGGATAGCGAATTATATTTTTCCTATTTAAAGGAATTTGATTTACCTAATAACAAACCTTTAAAATCAATGTCGAAAGGAATGAGAAAAAAATTAGAAATTGCTACAGCATTAGCTCATAAACCAAAGTTACTAATATTAGATGAGCCAACAAGTGGATTAGACCCAGTTGTGAGAAATGAAGTATTAGAGATATTCCAAAAATTTATAGAAGATGAAGAACATTCTATATTATTATCAACACATATAACAAGTGATTTAGAGCATATAGCAGATGAGATTATATTTATTGATAAAGGAAAAAAAGTGTTACAAAAGTCAAGAGATGAAATAATTGATAACTATGGAATTTTAAAATGTGATATTGATTATTTTTCAAATATTGATAAAAAAGATATTATAGCATACAAAAAAACAAAATATGCTTATGAAATATTAGTTAGTAATAAGGAACAAGAAAGTAAAAAATATTGTAATTGTGTAATAGATAAGATTACATTAGAAGATTTGATGGTATTAGTAATTAAGGGGGAAAAAGTATGTTAGGGTTAATAAAAAAAGATTTCTTACTTATAAAGGCAAATTTAAAATCAATGATGATTATATTTATAGTTTATTTAATATTAGCATTTCAAGGCACATTTGATGTTACTTTTATAGTTCCACTAATTGGAATAATGTTATTTATATCAACATTTAGTTATGATGATTTTAATAATTGGAACTCTTATGCAGTAACTTTACCAAATGGAAGAAAAAATGTAGTTAGAGCCAAATATATAGCTTCAATAATTTTAACAGCTGTTTTGGTAATAGTAGCTTTAGCTATAGGAGTAGGAATAGGATATGCCAAAACAAATAATATAAATATAGAAGAAATTATATCATCATTGATGGGAACAATATTATCAAGTGTTATTATAATTTCTTTACTTTATCCAATAGTATTCAAATTTGGAGCTACAAATGGAAGAATAATATTATTTGCAGTAGTATTTGGAATAGCAGGAATAGGAGCTTTAATTTCTCAATTTGTAGATATGACACCTATTATAAACATGATAAATGAATTAGATAACTATGTACTTATAGCAATTCCAATAATTTCTATAATGTTATTAGGTATTTCATATCTAATATCTAATAAAATATATCAAAATAAAGAATTTTAAGATATAACCTACGAAAGTAGTTTATATATAGAAACTCTAAACAAAATATTTTTTGAAGGAGGAATTATTATGAATAGAAAGTTGTCTTATGATGGAAAGGAATTACACAAAATGACACAAGAAGAATTAAAAGAGCAAGTAGAAACTAACAAAAAGCGAATTGTTCGTAATAATTTATTTGTTGCAACAATTACAGGAGTAAGTCTATTCGCTTTTCCACCAGCAGCATTGCTTACACTTGGTGTAGGTGTAGTTAGGAGAAACTGGATACTAGAAAATAATAAGGAAATCCAGAAAGAATTGAACAATAGGTAAGATAGTTTTTTATTTGTAATGAATGAGAGTCTATTGCTAGACTCTCATTTTCTAAAGAATTGAAAAATTATTGTAATTTATGTTATAATCATCTCGAGAAATTACAATAAGTCTATATGATTAAACTTAGGAAAATATAAAACTTTCCTAAGTTTTTTGCACATATCTTTACAAATCTACTATAATATGATAAATTAGTTAATAGTATTAAGCAATTATTGAGGAGGTATTAGGAATGGATTTAAAAGAAGCTATGCAAAAAAGGCACATGGTTCGTAAATATACTGATAAATCTTTGTCAGATGAGTTAATTAATAAAATAGAACAGAGAATTGAAATAAATAATAAGGCTCATAATCTAAATATGAAATTAATGGTTAATAATAAAGAAGGTGTTAGTAGCATAATAAAGTTAATATTGGCAAAAGGTGTAAATAATTTTATTATACTTGCAGGAGATAATTCTAGTAGTTTAGATGAAAGATTAGGATATGCAGGTTGTGATATGATGCTATATGCTCAAACTTTAGGACTTAACACTTGGTGGGTTGGAGGAACATTTAATAGAGGTGTTTCTAAATATGTTGATAATAAAAAAGTTACTGGAATAATTGCTATTGGATATGGTAGGACACAAGGTATTCCTCATAAGTCTAAAGCTGTTGAAGATGTTTCTAAATATAACGGAACAATAATTCCAGCTTGGTTTATAAATGGTGTAGATTCAGCTTTACTTGCTCCAACAGCTTTAAATAAACAAGACTTTATGATTATAGGAAATGGAAATAAAGTAAAAATAGAATGTGATAATGGAATATTTACAGGAAGTAATGTAGGGTTAATAAAGTACCATTTTGAATTAGGAGCAGGAAAAGAGAATTTTGAATGGGAGTAAAATGTGTATGAACTATAATAAAAAAGCAGAAGAAATATTTGAAACACTAACAAAAAGAAAAAAATATATTGGAGAATTATCATCTAATATTTCACAAGGAGAATCAGGAGTTTTACTTTATTTATTAAATGCCAATAGTAATGTTAGTCAGAGTGAGCTAAGTGAAAATTTAGGAGTAACAATGCCTAGAATTGTTGCAGTAATAAATACATTACAAAAGAAAGAACTAATAGAAAAAAATGTTGATTCCACAGATAAAAGAAAAAGTATTATTTCAATTACAAACAAAGGAAAAGACAATATTATAAAGAAAAAGAAAGACGCAATAAAATTTATTGAAAATGTTATAAAAGAATTAGATGAACAGGAAATAGAACAATATATTGCTATTAGTAAAAAAATAGAGCAAATATCAAATAAAATTGAGGTTTAACAATATTATTCAAATTTTTATATTAGAAAAAAGTCAGATGAAGTATTTGGGGAATTATAAAGGTGCAACACAAATTACAATAAGTAGGGCAAGTGAAAAATCTTGCCCAATTTTTCTAAGAAAATGAAAAAAAGTGTAACCAATGAAAATAATTTCTGTCTTTATAGATAGAAAGGGGGATAATATGGAAGATGAAGAAATAGTCAATTTATATTGGGAAAGACAAGAGAATGCTATATATGAAACAGATAAAAAGTATGGAAAATACTGTACTTCAATTTCATTTAATATATTGCGAAATAATGAAGAAGCTAAAGAATGTGTTAATGATACATATTTGAAAACTTGGAATAGTATTCCTCCACAAAGACCAAATATACTAAAAATATATTTAGGAAAAATAGCAAGAAACTTGTCTATAAATCAGTATGAAAGGAAAAATGCTAAAAAGAGAGATTATACACTAGAAGTAGCTCTTGAAGAATTAAATGAATGTATTTCTTCAAATAATAATGTAGAAAATGAATTAGACTATAATGAGTTGGTAAATGCACTTAATAATTTTTTATCAAAACTATCTCAAGATAAAAGAAAAATCTTTTTGGAAAGGTATTGGTATTTGTATTCGATTAAAGAAATTTCTTCTAAAAATAAGCTAAGCGAGAGTAATATCAAAACAATTTTATTAAGAAGTAGAAAACAATTAAAAAATTATCTGAAAGAGGGTGGTTGGTATGAATAATAGGGATTTATTAAAAGCCATTGGAGATATTGATGATAAATACTTAATTGAAGAAAATGATGTAGAAGAAACAAATCGAATTACAGCCAATAAAATGGTGAATATTATGAGAAAATTAAATTTGAAATATGTTGCAAGTGCAATTTTGACAATAACTATTGTTTCGATATTTGTATTCGGAGTTAATAAAATTAAAGATCCGAATAATGATATTGGAACAGTTCAAAATGATAGAATAATATTTAATAATTATAAAATAGAATCGAGTGGAGATGCGGCAGGAAAATGGATTGATGCAGATGTAAAATCACAGTTTGAATTTTTAAATAATATGGCTATTCCAGAAAGTTACGAATTAGTAAGACAAGGTGAAATATATGAACCTGCTAATAGTGAAGATATGGATTATACAAAATTATGGCAATATTCACTTATCTATGATTTAAAAAATACAATCCAAAATAACTCAATAGAAATTAATTTTACTCGAGAGAATAAAATAATTTCTTGTCTGCTACCAAATGAAGATGAGTTACCAGATTCAATAGTTGGTGGAAAAAAGGTTAAGTTGTTCAAAATGGAGAATAAAGCAGAAGCCTTTTTCGAATATAATGGTTATAAATTTTATATTAAGGCACATACAATAAGCGAAGGAGATTTTATAAATCTTATTAAATCAATATTTACTGATAATAAAAATAATTTATCAGAAAGCCAGCTAAAACAAAAAGCAAGTGAGATTTTTGGAAATGATTATTGTGAGACAGACCACTCACTAGAAGTAGGTGGAGATGCAATAACAGATTGGGTGTGTAAAATATGTGGTAAAATGTCAAGTAATTCAACAACGAATGTTCCAGAGATCTGTGATGGGTGTGCAAGAACAACTGAAAGATGTAACAAATGTGGTAAATTAGAAAGAAAATAGAATTAGTGCTTGCAATAAAATGAAGTTATGATAAAAGATATATTATTAAAAGTTAAGAGCAGACTAGAAATAGTTTGCTTTTTAATATATAATGATAACTATAAATTACAATTTGTAGTTTGAAAGATTTATGGTAATTTGTCGAACGAAAAAATAATATAAATTAAATTTTTATATTGCTTTTTGTAAAATTATGGTATATGATTATAATCGTAAATTATAAAAATTAAGGGGGAAAATAAAGTGAAAACAAAAGTAAAAATAGTATTATTTGCAATTATTATGTTATTAGCTATCATATTATTAGGAAATAGTAATGTACAAGCTGCAACATATCAAGAAGCAAACACTACAGTTGTTACAGAAAATGGGAAAGTCATTATAACAGAAAATGGGGCAGAAGAAACTACTGTAATGGAAGTAGAGAACTTAGAAGAAATTATAGGGTACAAAAAAGGTTCATTAATTATGACACAAGCGAACATCAACAAATTTCTTACACCAAGAGATATTTCTTATACTGTAAGAAAGAAAGTTGACAATTCTGTAACAAAAGCAGAATTAGAAGATGGAACAGAATTAGAAATAAAGACGATTGGCAATGAAAAATGGGTTGTATATTCAGGAATTATTAAATATGATGCTTACGATATAGGAAAAGGCTGGGATAGTTGCATAGTAGGATATAAAAATGATGATATTTATTCTGTAACAATTGGAGATGAAGGACTAGGATATTATCTGAATGGAAATAAAAATGACATCTTTGATGGAACGCTTTGGAATGTGATAGGACTAGAAACAGAAAAAACAGCAGGAGCTCAAGTATATTATACTATGAATTTTGTTAATGAAAGAAATATTAGTTACGAGAATATTGGTGGCAAGGGTGGATTTGTTATGGGATATACGAAACTTCATCCAATTTATGATTTGACAAAATTTAGCGATGGGTTAATTTCTATGGTGCCAGCAAAAGCAGATTTATCAAAAGTATATTTAAAATTAAATATGTCCGCTTATCAAGGCGAAAGCATTGTATTAAAAAATGGAAAAGGTACTTTATACTATGAAGGAAAAGAAAATTCAATGTATGTCTACAAAAATAAAGTATCTAACTTGAAAATAAAAGAAAATGAAATAGCAGAATTTAGTTATAAACTAACAAATGGATATGAATTAGATGGACATTTCAATACTGTTTACAGATTAGATTCTAATGCTATTGAAACGGTAGTAAAAGTAGAAGATAGTACGAAAAATGAACAACAAATAGATAATAAAGTAGGTATTAGCTATTGGGGAGACGCATCTTTCAATATTGCTAAAGTAGAAAAAACAGATAGTATTTATACAAGAGTAGAAAATGAAATTAATAGAGAATTGCCAAAAAATAAGAGAATTTTACATCTAGATATTTTAGATATTTATAGAGTTTCAGGGGATTTTGGCGGAAAATTAACAATTACTTTTGATGTAGATGAAAAATATAATGGAAAACATTATTATGTATCACATTATACTGGTTTAGGAGAGTATGAGAGCTTTAGTGGAGAAATAGCAAACGGAAAAATTACAATAACAGTTAGTAGCTTATCTCCATTTGGAATTGCAATTTATGAAGAAGAAACAGCAACAAAGCCAGTAGACAAAGGAGAAAAAGACGAAACACCACCAACTGGAACAATGAATATTGTAGGATATGTATTAGCAACAACAATTCTAGCAGGTGTAGGAATAGTTGCAGTAAAGAAAAATTTAAAATAATATTATGAATTAGGATAGTATAAAGTTACTATCCTTTTATTTACATGAAAAACTAGAAGATAATCTAAGGGATATATTGATTTTTGTCTAATAATGGTATAAAATTTAAGCATAATAAAATTGATTTTTAAGGGGGAAAACAAATTGAAAACAAAAGTAAAAGTTTTAGTAGTATTAGCGATAATACTAGGAGCAATTTGCATTTTTGCACCAAATAAGGTGGAAGCTAAAGATGCACCAATAATGAGTGGTACAGTAACACAAGAGGCATTAGACAATATGCCAAATACAATTAGTGTAAATCTTAAAGAAAGCGAATTTGAAAAAGTACCAGCACTTATTATGGAGCAAGTAATGGCTGAGTTAGAAAAGCAAGGAGTTGTAATAGGAGAAACATATAGTCAAAATTCGATAGGCAGTGTAAATGTAGACTTTGAAGAAGAAAAAACTTATACGCCTATAAGCGATGTAGCTTGGACGATGAGTAATTGGAATATTCATAGTATTAACATTAAAGTAATGATATATCCAACTAGCAATAGTAATCAAGTTGAAGTAACTAAAAAAATTGCAATTGAATATAGTAACACCAAAAGTCATACTGAAGCTAATAAAAGTTATGTAGCTAACTTAGTAAAAGGCATTGATAGAGCAACAGTTGATGTCTATTCTAGTCCAAATGTACCTGATACAGCAATTGGAATAGATACAGTTATAGAAACTTTAAGTAAGAGAATCAATGATGCTAGCATCAAATTATTTGCTAATGGTGGATCAGGCGATTTAGAAAAAGAAGTTATCGATTATGCTGTTTTCAAAGATGATGTATATTATCAAACTATTACAGCTACAGCAAATATATACTTTGTAACAGAAGATGTAAAGGTTTCAGAAAATATCACTGTTGACGGTTTAATAGATGGTACTAATATAGAAGTAAAAAATAAAGAAAATACAGAAATGGCAGTAGAAGTTAGCAAAAATGGATATAGCAAAATAATAGGCAGTTATGAACTAAAATTAACAGGAGCAACAAGCTTAGCCAAACCAATAGATGTAACATTCGATGTAGGAACAGAATATAACGGACAAATGGCTTACATACTACATAAAAAAGCAAATGGAAGCTATGAAAGATTTGAGAAAAGAATACAAAACGGTAAAGTTACAATAACAGTAAGCGAATTATCACCATTTATTATCGCAGTTAAAGAAAAAGTACAAGAAGAAAAACCAAGCACAAAACCAACTAATAAGGAAGAAAAAGACGAAACACCACCAACAGGAACAGTTGACATGGTAGGATATGTCTTAGCAACAACAATTCTAGCAGGAATTGGTATTGTAGCAAGTAAGAAAATTTTGAAGTAGTTTAACATAGTATGGGGTAGTAGAAAAGTTGCTACCCTATATTTGTACAAGAAAGGTCTAATTACTATGAAAAAAGAAGGAAAACACAAAAAGAGTAAAGGTAAAATAGTAGGATTAGTTTTGCTAATAATTTTCGTTACAATTTTTATAGCAGGAATATGCTATATGGGCTATTATATATATAGTAAAAATAAAGACAAAAAAGATAACGAGAATATACTAGGCAATATTGAAATTGATAATACTAAAGTAACCTCTCAAAAGACAGAAAAAATGCTAAAATTAGAAGAATTACAAAAGCAGAATAAGGAAATTATAGGGTGGCTACAAATTGATGGAACAAAAATTAATTATCCAGTGTGTCAAACTACTGATAACAAGTTCTATGTAAATCACAATTATAAAAAGGAAGCATCAGAATTGGGAAGTTTATTCCTAGACAAAGATTTTGATTTGAAAAACGGTAGTGCAAATTACTTAATATACGGTCATAGAACAGTACAAGGAACAATGTTTGAAGATTTATTGAAGTATGCCAAAGAAGATTTTTATAAAAAGCATAAAACGATACAATTTACTACTAATAAAGAGGATAGCCAATATGAAATAATGGCAATATTCTATTCAAGAGTGTATTATAAGAGTGAAAAAAATGTTTTTAGATACTATTATTTTGTTAATGCAGATAATGAAAAAGAATACGACGAATTTGTATCAAATGCTAAAAAAGCTAGTATTTATGATACAGGGATTACGGCAAAATATGGAGAGCAACTTTTAACTTTGTCTACTTGTGAATATAGCCAAGAAGATGGAAGATTTGCAATAGTAGCCAAAAAGGTAAAATAAATATAATGAAATGTGAGGAGATTAAAATATGTTTAAAACAATTTTATTATTTGTTAAAGCTCATGCAGTAGCAACAACAATAGTTACAACGGTAGTAGTTGGAACAGCAATAGCAACACCTATAATTGTAGAAAATTATAAATTGAATAAAACAATAGAAGCCAGTTTAAATTTACTTACTAAAAGTGATTTTGAATTAAATAATACTAATAATGAGACAACGGATACTACTCAAAATGTGCAAGAAAAAGTAGAAAACAAACAAGTAAATGAAAATGAACCACTTACATTTAAAGTTGTTGAATATATGGCTGATGTATTAGTAACTGACTCGCAAGCTATCGAATATACAGGAGATACGCCGCCTAATGGTATAGAAACATCTACTACTTCACATATAGAAAAAAGACTAGAACACAAAATTGTTCCAAGCTATGATAAAGACTTTTCTAAGTGGACAAAAGAAGAAAAAGAAGCATACAATAAAGCATTACAAGAAATTGCTGCAATTGCCGAAAAAAAGTATGAAGAATCTGTACAAAAAGAACAACAAAATATGGAAAATGTTGTGCAAGAGATAGAAAAAATTACTGCTAAGGTAGAGTCTTCATTTTCTAAAGAATATGGCTTATGCTGGGTTGCAAATGGAAATGGTGGGCTTACATTTGAATCTTGGAAGTACAACTATTATACAAAATTATATATAGGTACTTCTCAAGAGGAATATACTACTGTTACTTATAAAATTGGAAAATCAGATGCTTGCCCAGAAGGCATTGATTACACAGGAATATCAATAGAAGATTTTAAAAATAAAGTGTATCCAACACTTATTAAAAAAATCAATGCACAAGATGATTTAACAAAAGAAGATAAACAAGAAGCATTAAACAATGCAAAAGAACTTTACCATTTATCAGACTAACAGATTCATAAAGGAGATAATTAATTATGGGTACAGATAATGGAAAAAGAGTATATGCTGCGATTGGCTCAGGTAGATTGCTAGATATTAAAGTAATTTTAGATGGTCAAGAAGTATATAGTGGAATGGTAGAAGATGCACCAAACGAAATAAAACAATTAAAATATTCTAAAGTAGATATGGATAGCAAAATAACATATCATGTTTATAGTGAATTAAATTAATAAACTACAATAAGTAGGGCAAGTAATTAAGTTGAAAATTACTTGTCTTTTGTGATATAATTGAAATACAAGATAGTGCATTTATATTATAAATGTAAATAAAAATTAAAGGAGAGATGTATAGATGGCAATTAAAGCAACGATTATTATTGATGATGACAGATGGGCAAAACATCCTTATGGAGTTGAATTTGATGATGAGGAATGTAATAGAAAATTTTATACCAATGGAGTGAATTCTCGCCAAGATTGTTACCGAGTAATTGAAAGGGCTAGAGCAGCAGGATATGATATTGATTCTAATGTAGAAGAAAGATTCTATTAAAATTCAATAAAATTAAAATGAGGAGTAGCAAGTTATTTTAAAGGAATATTAAATACGGTAGGAGGAAAATTATTACTAACAAATAGAACACTATCATTTAGTTCACATAAATTTTTACAAGGAAAAATTGACATTATTATTGATTTAAAAGATATATATTCCGTAGATATTGAAAGCAATATGAAAATAAGCCAAGTAATAGCTATTAAAAGTAAAGATAATAGTTATAGATTTTCGGTGTATAAAGGACAAGAATGGCTTAATAAGATAATGGAGGCAAAAAAGGGAAACAGCCAACAAGAAGTTAATAATGGCGATTACATAGAAGAAGTGCAAAGGCTAAAGAAATTATTAGATGGTGGGATAATAACTTAAGAAGAGTTTAACATAAAAAAGAGAATGCTAATGAATATTTAGTAGCCAATTAAGATTGATAATTGACTCAACTTATGATATAGTATAATAGTCAAAAAAATATAAAGGAGAAAGGAAAATGCTAGTAAAAAGATATACTGCTAAGAAGGAAAAAGGAAAAAATAGTACTTGCTTAGGAAAATGCTTCTCTGTCATGTCTAAATTAAGAGACGAATTAAGTATAAATTCTGAGGAAGATATAGAAGGACTGGTATCAGAATTAGAGCGATTACTAAATCAAATTAGTAACTGTCAGAAACAAATAAGAAGTATGTTAGGTTTGAAATTGTTAGAAAAAAGAATATTAAGTTTAGAAGATACCATAGATAATGTTAATATGCTTGAAGAATGTTTTAGACAAGAAGCAAATTCTCTTGAAGATTCACTTGAAGACGATGAGGAAGATGATGAGGAATACGATGAAAACAATAAAATAGATGGTGATGAATATGACGAAAGGTATATTGATCTTACAGAAAGAACCGAAGAAGACATAGTTGATTGTTTATATCTTTAAAAGAATACGAGAAAAAGATGACTTTAAAAACTAGATACACGACAAATGAACTTAAGTTATTTGAAAATGCTACAGGAGTTGTTATAGAAGATAGGGAATATACAAATGAAGAGATGAACAGATTCGGACACAAAATAACAGAATATATAATGAGCAGGAGTTGCAAGAATGAAGAAATAAACCAATTAATGAGTCAATATGATAGTATTTTAGATATTTTAGTAAAAGAAAAATAAAAAGAAAGGATTGTATCGTTTGGAACAAGTAACATATTATCAAATTGTACCAGAGAAATTTTTAGAAGCAGAAGATGTTCTAAATAAGTTGCAAAAGATTAAAAGAGTAGAATATAAAAAAGTATTATTTGGGAGATGGGACTATACTAGGTACAAAAGAATATATGTTGATATTGGAAAAAAATACAGTCAAGTTGGATATATAGACTTAATAAGAAGAAAATTTGTTGTTACGGCTAGAATAGAAAATGAAATTATTACTTCAAAATTAATAGAAAGTGTAAAAAAGAGAATTAATGAAATATTAGATGAATTTAATGATTTGTAAGGATATAAGGGGATAGAAAAATAGTTAAAACATACTATAAGTGTATGCTTTAACTATTTTTTTGGAGCCAAGCTTTAAAATCTTCAGGACTTAATAATCCGTTTTTATATTTATTTAATTTAATCTTACCAATTTTCCTAAATTTATCAAAATCATCAACGTATTTTTCTATATCTAGATTTCTTGATTTCATCATAGATTTTCTATTATAAAGTGCATAATAATTTGAGATTAGCAGATCACTGTTTTTAGTAGCATTAAAAGTATTTCGCCTACCAATATCACGACAAGTTTTCTTTTTTTCGCCAGGTACAATATTTTCACAATAGTTATATGCTTTATTAGTTGCAATAAAGTATTGACTACAATTTTTACAAACCTTTAAATACACTTTTTCTTTCAAGATGCTACAAATAGATTTATATAAAATAGCAGAGACATCATAAGGTAAGATTAGGTCGAGTTCTGTTACTTCATTTTTTTTCTTACCTAGAAAATCGTATATTTCTTTTTCTGTTTTACCAGGAAAGGAAGAAAAAAGATTAACAGAATAGTATGCAGATTTATTTTGATTTAATATACTTAATGTGGGGGATATTCTTCTTAATACATATAGCCTCTCGATTGGTTTGAATTTTTTCGCTTTCTCATTAGGACTCAACAAACAATAATCTAGAATCATATCAGTTTGTTTTTGAAGTTTTAAATAGTCAGTTTGATGCTTTGAGAGTAACCCTAAAATAAAGCTTTCAAATTTATCTTTTGAACAATGATTATTACCAAAAAGCTTTTTTAATTTCCCATAATCTAGGAGTGATAAAGAATATTTTAGAAAAAAAGACAAGAAAGTTTCATAATTTCCAAAATCAGTATTTAGAAAATCAGCTAAAAAAGCACCAATAGGTTGCATTGCAATTTTATAAGAGGTACTAATATTGAATTCCATATTTTTTTTATCAAAATTTATAGGATAATTGATAATTATTTCGCTACATTTTTTTTCATTTATAGCTAATCCTAAACCAGATAGAATATCTGATATATAAGCATTTTCTTCCATAAATGGCTCCCTTTATGTTAGTAACACAGATTACAAGCAAAGTAAATTTGTGTTACAAGCAGTTTTGCCTAATACTTATTGACTTTAGTAATGCCAAAAACTATAATGCAATCAGTTGGTAACGAATATGATGATCTATATGTTACTAACAAACATATAACGTATGGTATAGGCGAACTTTACATTCTAATTTGCTTTAAATTATACTATATGTTTATAGAAAAATCAATATAGGCATCCTAGGCAGCCTATATAGAAAAACTATGTCAAAAAATGTGTAAACACTTTTTGAACTAAAAGGAAGGAGTAAACATTGGAAAAAGTTGCTATAATAAATGAATTATATTTTGAGAAGAGAAAAACATTGAGTGAAATAGCAGAAGTTATTAATACATCCATAAGTTACATTTCAAAGGTGTTAAGAAGTAATGAAAAATACAAAGACGAAAAAGAAAAACGAAAACAAGAAAATTTACAAGAAAGACGAAAAAAACAAAAGGCAATCGTTTATGCCAATAGAAAAAGTAAAGTAGACATAGAATATACAAATATGAGAAAACAACATGATCAATCAGCAAAAGAACTTTCAAAACATTCTGTTTTAGGAAATGATACATTAAGAAAATGGTGTAGTAGTGCTTATATTTATAATAAGAAAAAGAAGAGATATGAATTTGACACTTCTACGTTATTGAAGCCTGCTGATATTCCTATGTATATAGGAATATAGAACTAAAGAATAAAAAGATATTTTTTCTCAAATTGAGTTATAAAGCTTCCAAAGATATAATATATTATTATAAGAGTAAATGGAGGTAAAGTTATGAATGATAATCAAATGCCTATAAGTGCCAATGAAACAGGCAATGCAACTAAATTAATACAAAATGGACAAGTACCTACGTACAAAATGGGAGATGAAGCTAATAAATTATTAAACGATATTGAGAACGACAAGGTTTGTTGTATTATTGCAAAAGACAGAGAAACGTTTCTAAAAATAAGTGAAAATAATAAGAAAGCTTCAGAGATTATAGATGGAAAAATTCCAGTCTATACTTTAAAAGACATCTGGTAAAATGTCAAGATAAATTTTAAAAAATTTTTAATTTTTTTTGCACATTGATAATATAAAAGGGTTCACTTAATAAACCTCCAGAAAGTCAATTTTTAAAAAGGTAAATTCTGGAAGTGATACAATAGCAAATATAAGATTACGTTAACTTAACCATCTCCTTTGGATTGATGTAAAGTTGATTTTTCTGTAGCATAGAGAAAATCAATCTTACGAATTTTCTAGCAGTTAGTGCGAGTGCCCTTTTTCGTTGAAACTTTGTAACTTCTGAATATTTTTTATGGTAAAAATCCGAATATTCTTGATTACCATGATTAATAACAGAGTTAATAGCTTCAATAAGATAGTAACGAAGATACTTGTTACCACTTTTAGTTAAATTAGTAATGTCAGAAGTATGCTTTCCAGATTGCTTTTTCTTCCATGTGAGTCCAGCAAAACTGGCTAAATATTCTTCACGTTTAAAACGTGAGATGAAGCCAATTTCAGAAATTATGCCAGCAGCAAAAACGGGACCAATACCTTTAATAGAAAGAAGACAATCGTACTCGTTACTATGTAGACCTTTAACAGTCTTTAAGATTGCTTTATCTAATTCTTTTAATTGTTTTTCATATAGAGAAATAGCATTAAAGGAAGTAGCAATAGCAAGGTTAATAGGTTCATACAAGGCTTTATCAAGCCTGTAAGAATCACGAGCAGCTTTTTGCAAGAGTTTAGCAGTATTTTCAGTATCAGCGAAACGATTTTTACCTTTATCATTAAGGTAATTAACTAAATCAGATAATGGCATATTAGCTATTTCATTAGGAGAATAGAATTCAGTAATGACAGAAACAGCAGTAGCTCCAAATTTATCTGAAAAAGGATGCTCAGACTTTTCTAAAACAGCAAGCTCACTAAATTTGAGAAAAATATTATTCAAAATAAATTGTTTTTCTCTAGTTAAACACTCAACTACGTGAAGGCGTTGTCTAGTCAAACGTTGTAAAGCTAAGAAAGTAGAAGCATTAAAAGAACTAGAAGTAATTTTACCAACACGAGCAAAGTCACAAATAACTTTAGCATCAAGAGGATCAGTTTTATCAAGACAGACAAACGATTCTCTGTATGCAGCAATTACTTTAGGATTTAAGCAATACACTAAAGGGGTGAACTTAGCAAGGTCAATAGAAGAAGCAAGTATGCAACATAAATGGAAACTGTAAAAAGAGGTAGATTCCATATTAAAAACAACATACTTGAAATTGTTTTGTCGAAGGCAATTAGAAACATTGCTGACTAAAACATTTGAACCTGGCTGATTGTTCATAAAAGAAAAAGATAAAAATTTAGTGCCAAAGAAATCCATAGCAAAAGCGTAGTTAGTGCTAGAACTAACATCAATACCGACAAAAAGAGTTGATTGAAGTTTATCCTTATCCAATTAAATCACCCCCTTTCAATTCTTAATATATAAACTAGTAAAGGATTATCCTTAGCAATTAGCACATCAGCAACCTCGCACAAATCAGAACTAAGTAAGAAGATTAAAGCCATCTGCTACGGATGTATCTTCAAACTTGAACAACATCTGGGTCAGAAGTTAATACTAAAAGTAAGGAAACAGTCTTCGAAGTGAAGTCACCAAGATTGGTGCAACAAGGAGAGAAAGAATACCCTCATGACTAATTTACACAAAGATATTATACAGTATTATGTAAAACTGACAATCCTTTACTACTTTACATTAAATTTTCTTTTACAATCATTATTTAATGTAATTTTAAATTATAAAATTGATTGTAAATATATTATACGAGGAGAAAAAATATGAATGTAGGATTGTATTCATTGAAAAATATGACAGCTATGGAAATTGGAAAGTTAAGCCGAATCATACAAAAAATATTTCCAATAAATGATATATATGTCTATTCTGAAAATACGCCAAAACAGAGAATTTCAAGAAGAGAAGGATTAAAGAAGATTATACAAGATTACAATAAGGAGAAGGTTGATCTTATTGTATTTGAAAAACTTAGTTCATTGGGGAGTGATGCTTGTATAAAAGGCGAAGCTTTAGAATTACTAATGAAAGAGAAAGTTAAATTTTTTGTAATTCAGGAGAATATTGATTCGACTTTAGAAATTGGAAAACAACAAATTAAAATGCTAACTTTAATAGGAGAACAACAAAAAGAGATGAATGAGCAAAGAAACAGAACAAGCAATATAGATAGTAGAGAGATGAAGAATGTTTTCCTTTATGCGAGAGTTGGAAATCAAAATCAACTGAGTTAAAAGAAAAAACAAAAAAGTTATAATAAACTATAGAAAAGTCAGAAATACTGGCTTTTTTATTATGGAGGAAAAAATGAACAAACAAGAATGTAAAAGATATTTTAGAAGAGCGTACAAAAGACTTATAGCCAATAATAAGCCTATAAGCATATCTAATATTGAAAACGAAATGAACAATGTAATAGATACACAAAAGGAAGAATATATAGCATATTCAAAGATTGCAATACACAATATGCAAAAAAGTGGAAATGTTGAAATAGGTCTAAAAGATTTACTATCACAAATAGATATACTGCCACGAATATTTAAAAGGGAAATAGCAATTAATAAGGCAAATACATTAGTAAAATAATAGAAAAGAAATAATTGAGATGAGATTGGTTAAATAGCTAGTCTTATTTTTTTATAATATTTTCTTGCTCCTATTCATAAAATTAACTGAGGTGATAACTATGCAAGGAAAGAATAACACAGAAGAAAAGAAGAATAAAAAAGAAAAGGACTTTAATATTATTGTAACTTATGCTGAAAATGGACAAAGTTTCCAGTCCATTGCTGAAAATATAATAATAAGAAGAATGAATGAAATAGATTAAATTTTTTCTCAACTTTAAACATAAAAGCTGATGTGGTAAGAATTAGGCATAGATAATTACAAAGGAAGGAGGAAATTTGAAACCAAATGACTTTGATAATAAAAGTTATACAGCAGCTTTATATATGAGACTTAGTAAAGATGACGGAGATAAAGAAGAAAGTGAAAGTATAACAAATCAAAGGAAAATATTAAAGGCATTTGCAAAAGAGAATAATTATAAAATCTATGACGAGTATATTGACGACGGGTATAGTGGAACAAATTTTAATAGACCAGACTTTAAAAGAATGATTAAAGATATAAAGACTGGAAAAGTAAACATGGTGATTACCAAAAGTTTAGCAAGATTAGGAAGGGATTACATAGAGACAGGAAGATATATAGAAACATTTTTTCCAGAAAACGAAATTCGTTATATTGCTATATTAGATGATGTTGATACATATCTAGATAAAAATTGCGATACAGTTGCATTTAAGAATATTATGAATGATTTTTATGCTAAAGAGACATCTAAAAATATAAAAAGAACTAAAAATAGAAAAAAACAGGATGGTTTTTATTATATTACTTATGCCCCTTATGGTTATAAAAAAATAGATGAAGCAGGAAATTTGCAAGTTGACGAAGTTGCAACAGATGTGGTGAGAAGGATTTTTAAAGAATTTCTAGGAGGAAAAGGAACATACCAAATTGCAAAATTATTAAATCAAGAAGGAATTCCAACTCCCGGAATACATTTAAATATGTCAAATGTAGTAAACAATATAACTAATACTACTAATATTTGGAGCCATACAACTGTTAAACGAATTTTAACGAATCCAGTATATATAGGTACTATTGTTCAAAATAAAAATAAGAAAATTAGTTATAAAAGTAAGAAGCTAATTACATTACCTAAAGAACAACAAACAGTTATAGAAAATCATCATCCAGCAATTATTGACATAAAAGACTGGAATACAGTTCAAACCATTTTGGAGAACCATGGCGGTGAAAAAGTAAAGGAAGAAGATCCATTATTAAAATCGTTACTTCATTGTTATCATTGTCATAATAAACTACAAGTAGTCAGAAAGAAAGATAAGTACAAAGATAGAATAAAAATAAGAAAATATATTATTTGTAGTAATGCAGAAACAAGTAGAGTAACTAATAAACATTGCTCTAATAAATCATATATAAATTATGAACAATTAGAAAAAAGAGTGTTAGATAAAATTTCTACCGTGTTTGAAGAATATATTGCATCAAATGCTTTTAATAGCGAAGAACTATTAGAAAACTTAATAAATAAGCAAAGCAACAAAGGAAGACTAATAGAAAAACTAGAGCAAATTAGTATTCAATTAGATAAAATAAATAAGAAAATTACCATATTATATAATGATAAACTAAATGGATTAATAGAAGAACAAGATTATATTTGCTTTTCAGAGAACATTTTAAAAGAAAGACATAAATTAGAAGAACTGAAAGAACAAACAAAAGAAGAAATTAATGAATTTGAAAAAAAATATGATGGCGAGTGTATTAATAATAAATTAAAAGATGTAATTAAAGAAATTGTTGATAGGAAAGAACTGAAAAAAGAAGATTTACATCAGTTAGTTAATACAATCGAAATAGACAAAGATAGAAATGTTTTAATTCACTTTAATTTTTATGAACTCAATTGTATAGGAGGCTACTTCAATTATAATGATGACCGATATAAAGAAGCAGTCAGTTCATAATATTGCAATTTACTTAAGATTAAGTAAAGACGATGGAGACATAGAAGAAAGTGAAAGTATTTCTAATCAAAGAAAAATAATCCTAGATTATATTAACGAAAATTTTAATTACGAAAATTATTATGAATATGTGGATGATGGAATTTCAGGAGCTACATTCAATAGACCAGGATTCAAAAAAATGATTTGCGAATTAGAAACAAATAAAATTGATTTAATAATTACGAAAAACTTAGCAAGATTTGCAAGAAATTATATTGATGCAGGAGATTATATTGAAAAAATATTTCCAGATAACAATATTAGGTATATTGCTATTTTAGATAGAATAGACAACTTTGAAGATAGGATTGAAAATGAATTAGCACCAATAAAAGGAGTTTTTAATGAATTATTCTGCAAAGAAACATCTAAAAGTGTAAAAAGAAGTAAAAGAAAGAAAATGACAGATGGATTTTATGGTTGTAATGTGGCTCCATACGGATATAAAAAAGATCCAGAAAATTCAGGAAAACTAATAATAGATGAATATGCAAGTAAAATAGTAAAAAGAATTTTTAGGTTAACTTTAGATGGAAAGACAGCCAAACAGATAGCAGATTTATTTAATAAAGAAGGAATTCCAACACCAGCAGAATATCTAAAAATTAAAGGCTTAGAAAATAGAACAAAAAAAGTTTGGACAAGAACAATAATTACAAGGATATTATCAAATGAGGTATATACTGGAAAGTGTTTAAGAGGAAAGTCTCAAAATATTAGTTATAAAAGTAAAAAAAGGATTTATGTAAGAAGAAATGAGCAAATAGTAACAGAAAATACCCATGAACCTATCATATCACAAGAAATTTTCGACAAAGTCCATAATAATAATAAATTTGGGAAGCTTGCTTGTGAATCAAAGAACATAGAAGCAAAATTTGCAAAGTATATGTATTGTAGTAAATGTAAGGCAAAGATGTCTAAAAAGAGGTCAAGAAATAATATAAATATTCAATGTTCAAACAGAGATGAATCAGACTTTATATGTTCCAATAATGATTTATACAAATATGAAAGGTTAGAAGATTTAATAATAGACAATATAAAAGAAGAATTTGATATATTTTTTAAGAAAAATAGACTAAGCTCTAATGTAATGAACAATCTTAATGCACAAAAGAAGGCAAAAGTAGATTATAAAATAGAAAATACTAATAAGGAACTTAGACTATTGAGATTTAAAATTACTAAGCTATATAATGATAGGTTACAGGACAATGTAACTGAAGAAGGTTATAAAGTTTCATATACTAAGTTAACTAAAATGAGAAAAGAATTAGAAGAAACCATAAGAAACTTAGAAAGTGAAAGAAATGAAATAGAGAATAATACTGAAAATATATCTAAAATAAAGAAAGCAAAGAAAGGTCTAAAAAATCTTAGTAAAGAGACATTGAGAGAAGAAGATATTGATAAGCTAATTGAAAAGATTGAAGTAAATGAAGATTGTATCCACATATTCTATAAATTTAAGAAAATGCCATCAAGAATTGCTCATTTTTAAATTTTGAGCAAAAAAATTGAACACTCCACTTTTCCGAGTGTTCAATAAAAATATTTTCCTGTCATTATTGTACAGTACAATCATTGGCAGAAACAACGCAAATCGCTTTTAACATTTCGTGGGCAGTTAATTCTTCACGTACATCTAACCAAATTTGAGAACCACCCATGCCAGCAGCATTTTCTGTACAAGGAATTTTGTCAGTATAGGATAATTTGCCACTATCTAGAGCCTCCATGATAAGTAGAATTGTCATTACTTTTGTAACACTAGCAGGTCTTAATTGTTCATGCATATTTTGCTCATATAGAACTTGACCAGAGTGTTGCTCAATTAAAATGCAACTTCCACAATCTAAGTTTAAGTTAGAATTGCTAGTGGTTGAAACAGTATTATTGGTGGAAGTGGTACTATTAGTTTGTGATGTAGTATCATTAGAAGAAAATGCATTTCCACTAGTAGGAGTAGTATCATTTAAAGGTTTGGTTTCTGTTGTCCAAGTAGGGATACTACTAGCATATACAAAGGTAGAAAGCAATAGAGTAAGAAGTAGTAAAAGAGCGGTAATTTTATATATTTTCTTTTTTAAAAACATAAGTGAAACCTCCCGAAAAGTGATTAGTTAAATGATTGCCTTATCGCTTTAGCGATTAGAAATCATTATATGCTTTAGTAAAATTGTATGGGAAAACTCTACTTTTTATGCTCTAAATCATTACTTTTTTCAATACCTTTATATTTCTACTTCTCAAAACAAGTTTACTACATATTTATACATAAGTTGAAAATTTTCCACTTTTTTCCACCTTTCTTCCATTTAATAATTATTATATTTATAATAATGGTGTTAATAGTTTAGTAGTAGCTATTAACAAAAATATAAAGGGGGATTTGTTATGAAGGGAAAAAGATTTGTAAAAAGGAGAATTTTATTCGTTGTACTAGCTATTTTTTTATTTATTAGCTTGCTACATACATGTTGTATCGCAAAAGATACAAACAACATCTTGAGTTTTGAATATCAAGATAAGAATTACAATATTAATGTAGGAGAGCTAGCAAAAGGAGCAAATGTGAATTTAGAAGAATATCCATACTATATAATAGCAGTTGATAAGAATAAGAATATAATGATTTATTATAGTAGAGTGAGATTTTTTGCGTATAATAATTATGGAGATTATACTATTAGTAACGGACAGAAATCGACATTAAAAATTACGGTGCAGAATGATGGAAAGGTAGTAACAAAAAATGAGGTTAAATATGGTCTAGGAAATGATTGTGCAAAAGTAAAAGAAAGTAGTAATTATTATCTTTGTATAGCATCTAACCAAGATATTTTTTCAACACCGAGTAACGAAAAAGCTTTTAGTAAAAATAGTGGATATACA
>CANDRW010000035.1 GCA_947388675.1 uncultured Clostridium sp.
TAAACAAAACTATATCAATGAATAATATGAAAGATTTTGTAATAGTTGGTATTGCTGATACAAAAGCATTGTCAATATTTACGAGTAGAGAGATGTTTATAAATTTATTAAACAATTCAACCAAATCTGATGGACTAATGGGTATGTATATCCCAACGAGTAATGAAGAAACAGAAAGTGCAGTAATGGATTACAATTTATATTTAGATGATATTGTAATAACAAAGGGAAGATTACCAGAAAATGATTATGAGGTAATTGTAAACAAATCTAATCAATATGATATGAAATTGAATAAGAAAATAAAAACAAAAGTAAATAATAATGAATTAAAAGTAGTAGGATATTATGATAGTAAAAGTAATATACAAGCATATTTAGTTAATAATAATACTGTAAAATATGATGTAGTTAATAAAAGCAATGGTTTAATGATTTATCCTAAAAACAAACAAGATATCATTAATAAATTTAAAAACGAGTATAATCTAAATGTAATTGATAGATATGAAAGAGATAAGGAAAATTATTTAAGTAAAAAAGAAAAATCTATAAGAAGTTCTATTATTTTTGCAACAATAATACTTTCAATTTCATTAATAGAAATATACCTAATGATGAGATCGTCTTTTTTATCAAGAATAAAAGAAATAGGAATATATAGAGCAATAGGAGTCAAAAAGGCAGATATTTATAGAATGTTTTTAGGGGAAATTCTAGTTATAACAACTTTCAGTAGTATGTTAGGAATAATTCTTATGGCATATATATTAAATGGAATATCTAATATTCCTTATGTAGATAGAATGTTTATTATAAATAACAAGACAGTAGGAATTAGTATTTTAATAGTTTATTTATTTAATATTATAATTGGACTAATGCCTTTACATAGAGTTCTTAAAAAGACACCTGCTCAAATATTATCAAGATACGACCTAGAATAAAAGTATTATAGTTCATAATAAGTAAAAAACAGTTTGTAATATATATGGATAACCAAAAATAACAATTTATAAATATAAAATAGCAGAACTACCTCTGCTATTTTTATTTATATTATTCTAATTAATAAACAATTTTGAAAGAGATGAATCTTCGCTAAAGAAATAATCATACAATAAAGCCTCTATAAACATTAATCCCATAAATATAATAACTTCCCATGTAATATCACCATAAACAGATGAATAAGATTTTAGAATTATTGTATTGGTAACACCACATAATCCAGTTATAGTAAAAGCTATTATAGTATTTAATATGCAACATAAAAGCATAAAAAGTAACTCCTTCTTTTCTGACCTAGACATTTTATAGACCTCCTCCCCTATATGTAGTTATTGACTAGATTATTTTTTGCAAAATATTGTAATAAAAATCTCTATATGTAGTTAATCACTACATATAATTACATACAATGATAGCACAATATTCTTTATCTTTCAACAAAATACTTCTTTTTTTAAAAACAAAATGCAAAATCCTATCTAGTTAGTGCATTGTGTATATTTGAATGCAAATTCAATATAATAAGAAATAAAAAAGGAGGTAGAAATGGAAATTACAAATGAGCAGATCAATAAAACTTTTGGAATGATTTTTCAAGAATATCGTTTAAAGAATAATATTACACAAGAAAAATTAGCAGAAGAATTAACAAAATCCACAAAAACTATCTCACAGCTCGAAACTCGGAAAAGATGGAACAAGTAAGAAAACTGATATAGAGTTTATGAATTTCTTAGGTATTGCACCTAATATATTATATAAAAGTTTTATCACAAATCCAGATTTAATGCAGAAGATAGAAATTGATGAGAAAATTAGTGAATTAGAACCTGATAAGATTCAAGCATTGTTTAAAATAGTAGAAGTTCTAAAGAATCTATAATGGTATTTAGAAAGCTAGAATAGTCTAGTTTTCTTTTATTTTGTAGAAAAATGTCGGAAAATTTTTTTACCATTGAAATTACTACATTAAGAGTAAATTTACAATATCTAGGAGTTGACTAGATATAAAAATGTTGTATAATATATAACATAGTCATATTGGAGGCGATAAAGTTGAAAAATAGCAAAATAGAGGATTTATCAAGAAGAACAATAATCCTATTAGAGAATACTAAAAAGGAATATGCGAAATTCGCAGAAGAAAGAAATCTACTATATCGTTATTTAGTAAACAAAGATGATCTAGTAAACTGGGAAAAATATGTGAACCAATTAGAAGAAGTAATAAAATGTAATAAATAATATGATAATTCTGAAAAAGGAGGTACAAGGGAAAACAAATATATTTTTATGGGACTAATAATTGTGCTTTAAATGTAGTAATAAATGTATCAAAGTAAATTTTTTTTAAGCAAACCTACAAACTGGGTTTGTAGATTAGGAGGAAACATTTATGAAACAAGTAATTGAAGTCAATGAAACAAATGAAAGAAAAATTGATGAATTAGGAAGAATTGTTATACCACTTACAATAAGGCAGAAATTAAATTTACATGAGAACGATTATTTAGAAATATGTAAAAGTGGAAAAAATATTACATTAAATAAAATAGAAAAGTATCAACAAAAAGAGCATCTAAACAATTTTAATATCACATTAAATAATGAAATACAAATAAATATTGATATTAGCAAACTTAATAATAATATTCCAACAGCTACTAAAGGAATTGTAAGAACTATAGATCAATTAGGTAGAATTATAATACCAATGCAATTACGAAAAGATTTAGGTATTAAAGAAAAAGATTCAATAAAAATTTGTTATAAAGATAATATGATTATTCTTATAAAGAAGGAGTATGATAACCATAATAGAAGAAAACAGAATTTTAATCATAACAGAAGATGAGTTAGATAATTCTATGAAATACTCTAAAAACATAGACATATTAAAAATAGAAATTGATAAAAAGGCTATACAAGAATTAAATAGAAGATTCAAAGAGAAATATAGTTATATATTTTTTACTAAAGAATGTATTTATGGTAAAGAATTAATTAATTTTGTACCTTCATATTTTATGGATAATTTAAAAAATAAATTATTTATAAATGAACTTATAGTAAACCCACTAATAATGGAAAATATACTAAATTATAACAATGTCATTGAAATAGCTATAATATTAAAATACATATTACAGAATGAAATAAAACAAGAAGATTTTAATTTTAGTCAAGAGATGGATAAAATTAAAAAATTATATAGGTGTACGAACAATGATATATATCATTGTAAAGATGCAGTTTATCATGCTGTAGAAAAAAATTATGTACTAAATAATTTGGCAAAAATAGAATATGACTCCAGTAAAGATGAAATTGTAAAAAAAGTATTATTTAAGGCAATAGATAATATTATATATAATTTAAAAAACACTAACGAATTAGTGTTCAAAGAGTTTATTAGTATTATCATATAACTCATCAAGAGTAATATTAAGAGCCAAAGAAAATGCTTTAGCTTCAAAATCTTTCACAAGTCTTTTATTATGTTCAATTTCATATATATCAGCAATGAACATAGTAACACCTAGTAATTCCATTTTGCGACATAAATCTGGTTGAGAAAGACCTTGCATTTCACGATACTTTTTAACATTTGTGCCAATAATGTTTAAATTGTTATTAAATCTTCTAATTACACCCATTGCAAAAGCTCCTTTCTCATAAAATTTCTCTAGCATATTTTATAATATTTAAAGGGCTTACCCTACAAACTGGGTTTTATTTTTCGCAAAAAATATAAAAATTATACAAGAAAAGATAAAGGGATTAAATTTAGTTAGAACTAATAAATAAAAAATATAAATAGGAGGATAATAATTATGAATAAAATAAGAATTGTAGTAGCATGCAAGAGTTTAAAAATCCAAGATGCTATACGAGATTTATCAGTAAACGACAAGTTCGAAATACTTGATTTTATTGAGGATGAAACAAATGTTATTGAAACAATAAAATATACAAAACCTGATTTAGTATTTTTAGAGGATGACTTTGAGAATTTGAAAGTTATCAATGTGTTAGAACAGGTTAATAAAAGCTATTGTGAAGCAATAACAGCATTTGTAGTAATATCAAATAAAAAAATTCCTTTGCAAATGGGTATATATCATAAATATAATGTTTTAAATATTTTATATACACCATTGGATGATGAGGATATAAAAACTATATTATGGGAAAGTGAAAGCAAAATATCATCTTATTTTGAAAATGTAAAAAAGTTAAAAGAGCAAGGAATAGAAGATCGATTATATAATTATAGATATAATAGACATATAGACTATTCTAAATACTTTACCGAAGATGATTGTATATTGCTTAGAAAATTAGATGTATATATTGATTTTACACAAAAATATACAGAAGAAGAAAATGAAATATTTGCAATGAATCTTAATAAGTATTGGGATGGAGCAGAAGATACAGAAGGAAATCGTTTACCACCAACCAGAAAATTAGAAATTACTGGCGTTTCCAGAGATGATTTTAATAGAATATATGAAACAATAAATAATGTAGAAACTTTATATACATAAAAATATTTGGATGGTTAATATGAAAAATAAATTGGAAGAATTAAAAATTGAGTTAAATCAAACAGTACAAGATACAAACTGTAGTATAAATGAAATACTAGAAATTTCAAATAAAATAGATAAAGAGATAGAAAGAGTATATTGGGGTAATTACGATTAAATATGGAAAAATCATAAATCTCTTTTGATTTATGATTTTTTTATTTATTTATTAACAACATCTTTTAACGCTTTTCCTGCCTTAAATACAGGTGATTTAGAAGCTGGTATTTTAATTTCTTCTTTAGTTTGTGGATTTCTTCCTTTTCTTGCTGCTCTTTTTCTAACTTCAAAAGAGCCAAAACCAACTAATTGAACTTTATCACCTTTTACTAATGATTCTGTGATAATTTCAACTAAAGCATTTAATGATTCTTCAGCACCTTTTTTAGTAGCACCTGTCTTTTCAGCTAATGCTGCAACTAATTCACTTTTATTCATCATATTCCCTCCTCTCATAATAGTATTTTGTTATATTAGTAATTTACCAAAAAGAAAGAATAAAGTCAATAAATAGAAGATTTTTCGACAAAGAATTTTAAATTTAATATTTGAACAAAATAAAAAAATATGCTAGAATGATAAATAGATTATAGAAAAGAGGCAAAATATGAACGAAAAATTTTTAAATCAAAACATAGATAGATTAGATGTACCTTGTGCAGTAATAGATAAATTAAAAGAAAATGGAATAACAGTTATAAAGCAATTATGTAGTAAAAACAAGACATATTTAAAAAACTTAGGGTTAGTAAGTGTTGAAATAAATAAATTAGAAGTTGAACTACAATTATTGGGATTGAATCTAAATTCTAGATACTAAAGAGGAGTATATTTATGGGATTATATACTGGGTTAATAAAGTGTAGTAATTGTAACCATTCTTTTAAGGGAAGAAAAGAGAGAAATAATATAAACTATAGATGTAATTATAGACTAAAATATGGAACTAATAAATGCGATAATGATAATATGGTAGAAGAATCCTACTTAACGGATCTAATAAAGCAACAACTAGATGTTATTAATATGGAAATAGAAGATGTTGACATACATTCTATTGTAGATTACATTATTGTATCAAGAACTAGGATTGAGATATTTTTTAAGAATCTTCCAATTAACAGTTGCTATTATGATAGTTCCTTAGGCAGATTGCACTTTGATACATTAAATGATTAAAAAGGGGTACAACAAATTTTCAAAAAAATATCGGTAGGGAAGGTCAAAATTGGAATAATTTATTAAAATTGGCATATAATATAAAGTAAAGAGTTTTTTGCCTAGAAATTCAACTAAATTTTCAAAAATGTATTGACAAAGGCTCATTAAAAGTATATAATATAAAAGCGTTGAAATATCGCGGGGTGGAGCAGTTGGCAGCTCGTCGGGCTCATAGAGGTAAATTGTGGCTCTACTTAGAAATATGTAGATGAACTGTGGGTGAATTCAAAGAAGGCTAAAGTATTTATTTGAATATCATGTTAACTTTGAGCCAAGCTAAAAGTACACTTTTAGAAGGTGCAGAGACTACTGGAGGAATAGAGTTTCCTTAATTACCAGATTTAGTACCCACTACCTAAAATAATATTGCAATATTATCAAGGTAAAGACATAGTCCAGCCTATAGTGAAAATTATAGATAACTAAACCCGAAGGTCGATAGTTCGAGTCTATCCCCCGCAACCAAAGTATAGAAACATTTACAAATTCGTGTAAATGTTTTTTTATTTGCACCTTATTATCCTATTTGCACAAAGTGTTTACATTTAGGGCAAATCCATCCATGATTAACCCCTTTATAATGTTCTACATATTCTGGATTTATATTTGGATGTTTTTCAAGATAATCACATTTACAAAATAAGTTATTATATTCCTCCATCTCTTTTTCTGTAACATCAAGATCAATTTCTGTAGTATTAATTGGATTACCATTAATATCTGTTTCCGTTAAGGTAAATTTCATTAATCTCACTCCTCTACTAAGAGTATAACGTATAAAATAAACTTTGTCAGCACATTTATTTATAATTTAATAATAAGATTATGCACACTTTTCTAGTTGTTCTTCACAAAGTAGTTCTTCTAGTATATATTCTAATACATTCACAACAATACTATTCCCCGCCTGTTTATAAAGCTGAGTATCTGAAATTCCTACAGATTTTGCTTTGTAAAAATCTTCATCATCAAACCCGCATAAGCCTCCAGCACTCTAAAGGAGATAGTTTTCTAATTCTCATATAATGTTTTCCATCTTCTGATACAAGGACAGTTGAACTTGAAGTTGTGTTTCCACAACTTGTAGTTTGACAAGGTGCAATATCAGTTATCTCTTTATTGTTGTATGGATTAAACATTGTTTTTTCAGCTATTTTTGTTTTAAAATTACTTGCAACAATAGATGTGGCAATCCCTTCTGGATCATAAACTCTGTCTTGTATGCTTAATTTGTTATACTTATTGTTAATACAAATTGGTTTATCTATATTTTCTAATGTAGCCATATTGGGTGAGGTTAAAATTGTTTGAGATACTTCTTTTCCAACTCTACCTCTTTTTGTTGTACTAGATGGATATGATATATTTATGGAATCACCTACTTTTGCTTTTGCATAACCACTCTTTGTACCTTCCTTAACTAGTACAAAAGGTTGCTTACTTCCTCCATTTGACATAGTAGTTAGAGTAGGAGAAATACCTTCTGGATTATAAACACTTCCAGCTTGATGCTTTTTATTTTCTTCATCATACAACCCTATAATTTTATCTACTTTGTTTTCATCTGCTATATATTGATTGTTCCTTCCGTCCATTTTGTGATAACCTGCTATGAGGCAAGAACTTATTTCTGGATTTTGCATAGTTCTGACTAATTTGTTACTTTTCTTTATTAATCTTCCGATACCTTTTTCACTAAGATAATACTTTTCTTCAACATTATCTTCCAAAAAATCCTTAAGTTTCCACAATAAAGGCACTTTGGGTGGAAAACAAAATTCACTTTGTGCTATATCTCCACGTACAGAGATAATAAAAACACGTTCTCGATTCTGTGGAATACCGATAATCTTTGCTATTCAATACTTTCCAATAGTTTGTATATCCTAAATCTGATAAATCTTTTAGGATAGAATCAAATTGACTCTTAAACCTTTTGCTAGTTAGATTTTTTACATTTTCTATAATACTGTAAGTTGGTCTTTTTTCTTTTAAGATTCTATATCCTTCGTAGTATAACCCACTCCTAGTTTCATTTTCTTTAATGCCTTGCATTTTTCCTGCAATCGAAATGTCTTGGCAAGGAAATCCCCATGTCATAATATCAAAGTTTGGTAATATATTTGCATCAATTTTAGATATATCACCATAATTCAATTCCTCTGAAACATTATGAATTGCACAATATGATTTAACTGCAAATTTATCTATTTCCGAGAATCCTACTAATTCATAAGGGATTCGTAATCTTTCTAATGCTTTTTCAAAAGCCCCTATTCCCGAGAATAGGCTAAATAGTTTTAACATATAATAGTTGTTCCTCCTTTGTATAAAAAAAGACCTTAGGACATCCTAAGGCGAATTTAAGCCACTTTAATTTCACTATAGCTTTTATCAATTTCTTTCTTTTTATCTAACACATATTTTTCTAATTCTGTGCCAGTTATATTTCCAATTAATTTGTCATCTTTATCATAAATTTCATATTCTTTATCATCAACTAAAAATAGTGTGTAATACTGGTGTTTTTCGTTAAATGCAGTATATTTCTTAGGAATATGTATTTTTTCTTTAGTATAAGGTAAATTAATACAAAAGCAATCATTATTAGATTTTTTGTAATCAATATGATTGCCTCCAAATTTTATATTGTGGATGAAAAGATTTCTTTTTGAAAGTTTTTCTTCTTTAATTGTGTCTAAATGATTAAGTTCTCTTTGCAATTCTAATACTGCTTTTTTTGTCTTATTAATTTCTATTCTCTTTGGTAAGGAATCTTTTATGATTTGCTTTGCCTCATCTACTGAATTTATCTCTAATTCATTTTGTAAACCTAAAAATATTTCTACATCTACAGGTAAAGTATAATCTGGATTTACTTCTTTATAAGACATTGCATATTGATAAACCTTAAATAACCTAATATAATCTTGTGCTTTCTCCGTTCTGTCAATAATCCTATCAGAAGTATCTTTGTTCTTTTTTAACATTTGATTTAAAGATTTTATTTGTTCTCTTTTATTATTTATTTGGATTTCTATATCTTCAAATGATTTTATATTATATTTATCCAGGTATTCTAATTGTTGTTTTAATTTGTAATATCTTTTTATCTCTTGATACCTTGTTTTTTGATACTCACTATATATTTTACCTTCTGTAGATAACATACTTTTTTCTAAAGCTATTTTTGATTTATTTACTCTATTTAGTAATTCATTATTAAATTTATTTTTAGAAACTCTTATTTCTTCTAATACAAGATTGTTTTGCGATTTATAATAGTTATATAAATTTTGTTCAGTATATCTTGAATCAATAGTGGATAATCTTGCATACTTTTGCATACCTGTAGTTTTAACTGAAATATGTTTCCCTCTTTTTACACTATATCCAAGTATAGATAGTTCATCTAACATTTGCTCTATACTACTACACTTTAAAAGTAAATCCTCTACATCTTCTTTGATTTTTTGTTTCCAAGTTTGTTCTTTATATTGATGGTAGTAATTTTTATTTTTAACTTTACTAAAGGTTCTTTTAGGCATAATATAACAGCCATACTCACTTGCAATTTTATCACTTACATCACTTAATCCATAAAGCCCTTCTTTTGGATTGGCAAGTCTATCATCCAACTTTTTACCATTTAGATTTATAGAGTTTATCGCTATATGGTTATGAATATGACCTCGATCTATATGTGTACTAATAACACATTCAAAATCTGGATATAATTCTTCACAAAGTCTTTTACCTATTTCATTAGCTTGCTCTGGTGTTATATTATCGTTTGGTGAAAAACTTTGTATAACATGATAGGCTACTCGATTTCCTCTCATATCAAATTTCTTTTGTGTCCTTGTAAAACTTAATAAGGCAGATTCTACCTTACAATTTATAGATGATGTAGCAGCGACTTTTTCACCATCATTTTTTTCATCTAAAATATATGAAATTAATTCTTTTGGAGAATTATAATGAGGCATCCTTTTTGTATAAGGCATATTATTGTTCCTCCATTTGTTTCTCACGATTTATTTCTTGCCAAACATCAAAATCTAATTTTTCATCAATTAGTTTTAACATATCCTTTTGGTTGTTAATAACATTAAACATTAGAGATTTAACAGCTTTAATAGATACATCATCTAAGCTAGTGGCATATTTAATTAAATTTCTTAATTCTCTAGTAATCTTTTTTATTTCCTTTGTATAATCTGCGTAGGCATCACATATTTTATCTGAATTTTTTACATCAACTTTAGTAACCTTTTCATAAATCGCAGCATCACGAATGTATGCAGCAAAACTTTTATAACAATAGTAATCTGCTTTTGTTTCTAATAATGTTTTTTCTTCATCTGAAACCCAAACCATAATTCTATGTGTTCTATTTTTTGAATTAAAATTCATATACATTAATCCTCTCTTTTGCATAAAAAATAAGAAGTAAAAATCTCACTTCTCTCATAATCTATTTATTAAATAAAAAAATATCGTAAGGATAACCTGCCTCAATATATTTTTCTGTTAATTCCATTTTATACTTTTCTAATAATTCTAAATACTTATATTTAAAACAATTTTTACATAGCCATTTAATTCCTTCTTTAGAAATTTTATACTTTCCATTATCAATGAATCTATAAGTTTTATTTACTTTCAACATTTTTAGAATTGCTTTTCTTATTGTTTCAGCTTTTCTTTTAAAATACTCATCTAATTCATATACATACATATTATCTACAAAAAAATCTTTAGTAGGTACATTTAATAATTCTTCATATAACTGTATTCTAGTTATAAAAAATTCTATATCTGCATCTATTAAAGGTTTTTCTTGTTGATAATATACATCTAATAACCAGTAAAAGCCTTCTGATAAAATATAATGTTTTCTACTATCTGGATTTTGACATTTCCATCTACAAGAAGGGTGCTTTTCATTCATAATATCTATTGCATCAATCAAATCTTTCATGTTTATATTTTTATTGGTTCTAGTTTTAATATTTAATAATTTTAAATTTTCTAAAGCTCTATGATAAGACATAAAAATTTTCTCTAGTTCTCTTTGTGTATCTGTATTCATAAAATATTCCTCATAATAAATAGATTCCAATTTTAAATTACATATTATTTTTCTATATCATATTCTTCTGTTTTTGATTCTTCTGTATGAAGCCATTTATTATAAACAGTATCATAAGTTTGTTCTGTTAATTGGCATAATTTCTCAAAACATCTTTCTCTAACAATAGTATCAGAATCTCCACCAAGTAATTCATATACATCTTTACCTTTACCAGAGTTTAGTAAATTATTTAATTCCAGAAAAGTAGCAGTATCAGATAATGTTTCTCCTACATCATCACTTGGATATTCTTTAAGATACCATGATTTAATTGATATATCTAATTTCACAATTAGATTCCTTAACTTTTCATCATTTTCTTTTACTATACGAGTAATCGTATTTTTTACATTTAATTTAGTATTTTCTATATCCTTAGCATTTAATTTATAATTTAAAATAGATTGATTGCAGCTATCTAATAATTGATTAAAATGCTTATCTAAAATTGCATCTAAATATTTTAGTCTATTTTCACTCCATTTAGAATAATCTATATATACATTTATTCCTGTTGGCTCAGATCCTTTTGACACAAATATTTTAATACCAGACTTATTGTATTGATAATGTAAAGTACATCTCATTTTAATTCCTCCATAATCAAATTTTCTTTTGTTGTGCAATATATTTTTTATCACTAACTTTGTTAAGCCATTCAATAAATTCCTTTTGATTATTGTAGCTTAATTCTGTTAATAACCTTTGTTCATAAATGTTGTACCAGCCTTTATCTGTTTCTTCTTTTGTTGCATTATCTGGTATCATCTCTTTGTGATGTTCAGGACAAAAAAGAGTATTCTCGACCTCTTTAATTATGTTTTTAAAAAATTGTCTTACACATTTTTTGTATTGGCCCATATCCTCAATTTGTAGTTCTTTAAAATTTACAAATTCATAATTGACTACTTCATGACTATTTAAAGTATTTGTTCTAATATATACCTGTATATTTTCATCAATATATAATCTAAAAAATACTTCAAATTTCTTTATTGTTAAAATATATTTTTTATTTTTTTTCTAAAGACATTTTGCCTTTATAAATGGCTTTATATTTATTAAAGACTTTTTCAATTTCATCTTTATTAAATTTTTCAATTTGTTTTTTTATATCCGTATAAACCACCTTCCTTAAATTTAAAAATCTTAATACTAGCGAAGCGAAGTATTAAGAGATGAGCAAAATCTCATTTTGCGTCGAATGAGTCAGGTATTTTTTACCGACTAACATTCGCAAGCATGGTGTTTTGACACCTCTATTGCTTGTTAGGGAAAACTCCCTAAAACCCTTTTAGCCCGCTGGGAGAAATTTTTTGAGTTGATTTTTGAAAAAAGTGAAGCAAAAATGCTCCACTTAATTTCAAATTTTTATTCATAATCATAGTCAATTTCACTATCCTTTTTTGAAGATTTTTCTTCTGTTTTTATATCAAAAATTTCTAATTCTGATACATTAATTGGTTCTTTATCATACCATTCTATTGATTTTTTTATATCATCACTCCAAGTTAATCCTTTATGATTTACATACTCAAATAAGAATATATTTTCATCTAAATTATTAATGTGAGCAAGACTTTGAAACTCACAAAATGTATTTGTTCCATTTAAAATATCTGTTATACCTAAGTATTTTAAAAAGTCTTTGAACTTGTTAAATTCATTTTCATTTGTAACTTTTATTGTATTATTTCCAGATAAAAAGTCAATCCATTTATAATCATAAGTTTTCAAATTTTTCACCTCTCAATATTCACATTCTATATCATTTTCCTTCTCATTTTCTTTTGATTTTCTATTTATATGCTCATAAATAGAATTCACATTTTGACTTACTACTTTTATCCCATTAAAAGCATCTGTATCTAATTTAATTTCTGAATTGTCCTCAAAAGTTATAGTAGTTAAATATTTGCCATCCGAAAAATCTTCTGTAGAAACATACATATATTTTATATTTAATTTATCCATTAGTTCTTTATATAGAGAAGATAAATGATATAATCCTTCATCATAATCATTACCATATTCCATTAGATTTTTTATTTTATGTTCTCTAAAATAATCTATAACTTTAGAGAGGATAACTTCTGAATAATTAGATTTATCTATTCCATAGTCATCAATAAAATCTTGATATGTTATTAAACCACAAGCCAATCTAATTACCCCTCTATTAAAATCATAATCTTCTGTTGATTCTAAACTATCATATTCTTGATTATATTTAATGTCTTGTGTATTAAAATATAGATGTAATGAATTTTCAAAATGATCTAGTTGTTCAATGGTAAAATGAGTGAAAAAATCATCTACATTCTTATCTGATATGATATATTTTTTTATTAAAGGATATTCGGTTTCTGTTTCAATTTTATCTTGTATAATATTCATATAATCCCCCTTTAACCACAAATTCCTAAATCATATTCATCATCTTTCGTTACAGTATTTGCATTATAAGTATCTTTATTTAATTCAATTTCCAATCTACATTTATAAAGTACATCAGAGTTAAGTTCATTTAAACTACGTTTGATAACATCAGCAGCTGATACTATTTCTCTAATAGTTGGTGGATTTTCTTGTTTTTCTCTTTCTATTACCATTTGATTGATGTAGCTTTCTGTATTAAAAGAATTGGATATATAATTCATATTCCTCATAATTGTTGATACATCATAATTTAAAACATCAATATTAAAAGAATAACTTATATTAGAGTTTATATTTTTAGATAATTTTAAATAGTTATCTGTATCTATTTGTGCTTTCCATCCACAACTTTCAATAATTGTTTTCAATTTATTAAGAGGTATTTTATCAATATTTATATAATCTCTTTCATTATAATATTTCCCTATTTTTAGTTCTTTAAAAATGTTATCTCTATCACTAAATCTAGTCCATAAACCACTATGACTTAATAGCTCATTCTCCAGTTCTTTAAACGAATTATTATAATATGATCTAAAACCGTGTAAATCATAGTGAGCAATATCTTCACAGGCATATATAAAAAAGTGGTACATTTCTTTGGTTAAACCATCCAATGTTCCACTTTTTTGTAACTTTCTATATGCTTTTACAATCTTCTCAAAAGGATATACACTATTTCCATCATAAAGTATATCAGATTTTAATTTATTTTTATCAATACAGTCTTGTATTAATAGTCTATCTTTAGATTCATTACCTGTTAATTCTAAATTTTCGATTATTGTTTTTTCATTTTGAATGATAGTATTACTTCCATATAAAGTAATAGGTTTTCCATTCATATTTATTGTTATATTATTCAATTTTTAATCACCCCTTTCCTAAATATCTATATCATATTCATTATCTTTTTGAATCTTATTATCATTAGATTGCAAATTAGTTATTGATTCATTTGCTTTTTCCCATTCTTTATTATTTATTAATGATACTATTTTCTTTATATCTTTTAATATTTTAGTATCATATATCCTATATCTAAATGCTGCTGCAAGTTCATTAAGGTTGCCATGAAAATCCACAAAATCATTTAATTCAGATTTTCTAAATAACTCTGTAGGTTCTACAAATGAAAATTGTCTTTCGACTATATCTTTTAGCATATCTATAGGATTTTTATTAGCACCATAAAATGTAAGATATGTTCCATTATTCTCTTTTAGTTGCTTAATATGTTCTTGAATTTCAGTATCTTTGTACTTTGGTTGAGGTACACGTCGATTCATAATAAAGAATTCTTTTCCATCCTTTATCATAAAATTTGGGTACATAAGGCACTCATTCATATTCCAATGGTCATAACTTTTACGAGGCTCTTTTTCAATAAATTCAATCACTTTTACTTACCTCCCTATTATTAGTATTTACTCAAACATATCATCTACAATATCATGAGTTTCTAGTATAACTTTAGAAACACTTTCTTTTAAATTTAAAAGTTCTTTATCCTCATAAAGAACTTTCTTCTTATATTCTATTTTTACAATTTCTTTCATAAATAAATTATCTCGATCTGTTCCATACATATCTTTAAATAATTGTTCAACTTTATCTCTAGTTTTTAAATCTGGAATATGTGATTCATACAATTCCATATTTTTTAATAGATATTTCGGATATTTCAAGTTAATTAATTCGTTATTATGTTTTAATGTTATAGTTATCATTTGTGCATCTACATCTTTTATAGATTGAACAATATCATGTTTCTTTCTATATTCATTATTTGGATTATCTTTTAACTGTTGTAATAAAGTATCTTTAAATTGCTTTTCTAATAAAGTAGCTCCTATATATTCTTTTACTGATATTTTATGATACGAATCATCATAGTATATAGATTCAATTTTTTCTGTAGTGTTTATATATTCATTAAAAATTTCTTTGGCAGTTTCTATTGGATTCTGAACATATCTTAATATAAGTTCCTTAATATCTTTCTCATATTGCTTACTATTAATTGAAAAAGATATTTTATCGTTTTGCTCATTATGAATATAGTCATGTATAACATTATTTTGAATATTATTGTAATTCCATTCAGTTGCTATATATTTATCAAATATTTCTTTACCAAGAGTTGTTAGTTGTAACTTATTTTCTTCTATATATTTATTCAAATATATATTGGCTCCATCTTTAAGATTCTTTTCTATTAATTCAATGCTACTTTCATAATAATTGCTATACATCTCTTTAATATATTCAGAATGAAATTCTAATGAAGAACCATATAATTTTTTAGTGATTTTTTCAAAGAATCCTAAAAACTGCAATTCTTTTCCATATTCAAAATTGCCATAAGAAGGCTTGTAAATAAAATCAATGTTATCATTGTACTTTATCTTCAAGATACTATCTTCTCCTACTTTTGCAACAGTTTTATCATTATCTAAAAATTCATCAATATTCAGCTTAAAATCCTCCTTTTATTAAACATAATCGTAATCATAATCCGATTCTATTTCTTGTGTTTTGTTATCATGTAAAATATTTTTTTCTTTTAAAAAATCAATTAATTTATCTATTTTTTCATTTATTAGTTGTCGTTCCTTGCCTTCTGGAAATGCTTTTATTACTTCTGGTTCATTATTTTTATTCTGAATAGAACCTATAGCAAGGTTAGCATGCCCACATAAATAATCACTTTTATATCCTAATTTATCACTAACATAACAGGCAAAACTACGAGCAAACATCTCTATTGTAGTAGACCAATAATCATGACCTGATTTAGCATATATCTCATCAAATTTAATAGAATTTTTATAAAATTCTGTTTCTACTCTTTGTTCTTTTCCTATTTGTTTTTTACTTGAACACACATAATTTTGTAGTTGTGCAATTTGCTTTCTATCTTCTTTAGAAATAACTCTACCTACAGTTTCTTTTCTTAAATTTGATAGGTCATCTATATCTTTATTTCCAGTCCCTTTAGTAAAATATTCTAAAAAATTATTAGATGCTGTTTCAGCATTGTGTATTAAATTTTGTATAAGAATATCTTTTAGCTCCATTTGTTTTTCGTTTAGATGTTCTGATGGAAAGAAACTATTAACAAGATTCTTCATTCTAGTTACTCTTTTTAAGTATTCTTCATTTTGTTTTTTCATTGATTCTTCATTGCAAACAGTCTTATATTTCATTGCATCTACAACATTTTTTATTGTTTCAGAAGTAGAATCTGAATATCTAAAATTATTTGTTAGAAATCCACTATATCCTAATTGTTTACCTATAATATCATCTAAAGCATGGCCCCATTCATGAGCCAAACTACCAGCACCTCTCATCTTAGTTAAATTGATTACTTCTCTAGTTGGTTCATAATGAGCCAAAGCATCTCCACTACCTCTTGAACCAAATGCAATAGATAATTTACCATCTAAAGAAATATCTGTAGGAGATATTGAAAGAGCCTTACTCAGATCGAGCAAGGCATCATATCCATAATTTAGAGATTGTTGTCTGTCATTTTCATTGAGCCAGTTTCCAAATTCTCCACCCTTAAATTGAAATGTTTTTAGCATATCTTCACCAGTAATATTTCTATTATTTCTGTAATCTTCACCATCACGAGTAATATATTTTAGTTGTTCTGGAATAAATTTTTTCTTTCTATTTTTTGAATTATTTGTTTTCTCATTGCTTTGTTGTTTATAGTTTTCTAATATAAATTTTTCTGCTGCATCAATATTTTCTAAATTGTTTTTGATTATATTTCTTGTTGTTAAATCCATTATAAATATAGTGTTTTCTTTCCAAGTTGATATATCTGCAAATTCTCCTTTTGGATATATAAACCTTTTTCCAAGTCCTTCTTTTACTTCAATAACAGTTCTATTATTATAATCTATTGTTAATTTAACATTATCATTATCATACACAAATATATCAAAATTAGATAATACTTTTTCATCATCTGTATAGCAAAATTGTTTTTTTCTTATTTCTTTATCTATATTATAAAAGTTACTTATTTGTGATGCTTGTAATAATTTATTATCAACAGCACTTGAAACTTCTGGTGAAACTCTTACATAATATGAACTCTTATCTCTTATAATATAATTGCTTAAAAATTTTTCATAAAATGTTAAAATATCATCTTCTTGTTTTAAATTCATTACATAATCACGTAATTTACTAACAAAATCAATGTATTCTTTTTGTTTTAATTCTATATCACTATTTCTTAGTAAGATTATAGGTTTTGTAGGGGTAGCATCTCTTATAGTTTTTATAAAATATGCTACTCTAACAGGTAAACCACTTTCAACCATTTCTTGATAATTAGGCTTTTTCCATATATTATCTTTCTTTATTAATTGGATTCTTTCAGCATCATTCATATAGGATAAATCATCTACAGAAAGACCTCGCTCTTTCCATAAATCTTTTTTTGCACCACCAATTTTTTCTCCAAAATCTTGTATTTCCATAGTTCCTCCTATATATCATAATCAATATCATCATCTTGCTCTTTATCTATATCATCAGTAACTTCCATAGCCCTTGCTTGAATCATAGGATTTTCTTTTGACTCATTATAAGTATCTACTATGTCCTGACTTAATAAATGAAAGTTCTTTTTTTCTTGTTTTTGTCTATCATCCATATAGTTATCAGTAAATGAAATAGCAATTTGCTCATCTATTCTTAAATCTTTTGGATTTATTCCCATATCAATACATAGGAGAGCTTGCCTAAAATATTTTTCATCTTCTTTCTTTAAAGCATTTAGTTGATTATACATAATGGTAAGAAATTGCCTACTTGTTATTTCTCCCATATAATTTTCTTTTACAGCCTCTAGTATTTTTTCATAGTGTGATGGTGGTACTTTTGTTGGTTCACCACTATCTGGATTAATATAGGTATATGTCATATCACTCATACTTTTACACATATCTTTTAACTTCATTTGTGTAAAATCATCATATTGTTTTCTCATATTTTTAATTTTCCTTTCATTAAATTTCTAAATATCCAAGCAATATTCATCATTTTGTTTTAAAAGGTCAGTTGCCTCTTTTTCTTTAATTCCAGTTGCCATGCTAACCCCTCTATCTACATAGATTCCTTCTATAAATATCTGTTTAATTAAATCATTCATATCTGTAAATTTAGCATATTCTTCTGATGATAGACAAAAAGACCAATAGCCTAGTCCTGAATCTTGTTCATAAGAAGCTACAAAAATATCAATTAGATCTTTATCTTTATGAATAATTAATCTAAGCCTATTATTGTCATATATTCCATCAACATTATCACCTAATAATGTTATTTCTTCATTGAATATAATGTTTCCATCATTTTTAGGAAAATAAATTTCTTTTTGATTAATAGGAATTGTCTTTTGTTTTTCTATTCTATATATGTCTTGCATTAACTCTCCTTTCTATGCAGCCTTTTCTAAGGAATCTGCTTTCTCTAAAAATGTTAAGTTGCAACAATCTTCCTTGTTTGGATTAACATTGTTTTTCCAATATTCATAGTGTTCTGTTACATCTTCACATACAGTTAGTTCTTTAAATCCTATTATTGATTGTAATTGTTCAATCTTAGTTTCCAAAGGTAAATGTAAATAATTACTCTGTTTTAGAGTATATTTTGAAAAGTCAATTTCTTTGAACCATCTCTTAATAAATGTATTTACTCTTAAAAATTCAACTAAAACCTTATCACAGTTAATATTATTAAGAACATCAAAATCAATAAATTCAAAAATAAAAGGGGATAAACGTAACGATACATCATACCCCAATTTATATAATTTTTCGATTGCAGCTATTCGCCTAGATGTACTAGGTGCTTTTTCATATTGGAAAGCAGTTTTGTCATCTGTAGAAGTAATAGATATTTGAATATGAGCTAATTCCTTATCTAATATTTCCAAATATTTATCACTTGCAACCATATCTGATTTTGTTACAATTAGATAATGAATCCTTCTTTCATTCAATAACTGAATTGTTTTATAAGTTACTCTATAAGCATTTTCAAAGGCTTGGAAACAGTCAGTCATTCCTCCTAACCTAAGAACTGTACCATGCTCTATTTTATCAATTTGCTTTTTTATTTTATTTATATCTGCAACTCTAGGATTTAGTGGATTCCATAAATTCCTAAAGTCTAATAAAGATCGTGCATAACAATAACTACAGTTATGACTACAACCACATCCGATAAGTATCTAATCTTGTAGGATATTTACACTTACTTAACTCATTTCCTGTAGCTTGTTTATAAAAACTTTTAAATTCTAAAGCTATATAAATCCCTCCTTTTTGAAAAATTAAAAAAGATGATTTTTAATTCATCTCTATTTCTCTATCATTTTTTAATTCTTTAATTAAATTATCTATATGTTCTTCTACATATTTTTTCGGATTTTTCATTTCATCTTCAATATCTATATGAATTACCATATAATCAAGTCTATTATCAAAATCTATTTCTCCAAATTCATTTTCTAAATCTTTGTAAAATTCAATATAATATCCACCAGTATTTTCATCACAATCATTACTAACAGAATAGTAAATTCCTTTATATGTTCCTGATTCAAACTGTGGATATATGCTTTTTTCGTTAATCTCTTTTTCATATTCTTTTACTTTTTCTACTATTGTTTTTTCAAGACTATCAAGGGTATATGGAGAACTTCTTTCAATAGTCCTATTACCAATTTCATTATGCCTTATTGATACCTCAAAAGTTATAATTTCATCATCATTCCCTTTATAATGTTGAGTACCACCATACTCACTTTTATAGCATTTAATATTAAATAATTGAGAAGGACATTCTTCAAGATGCTTATGTATCTGATTTATCGATGCTCTTATTTTTATCCAACTTTCAGCCAAGTTTATATCACCTCCATAGTTTTTTCAATAAAAAAGAGATATTAATTTCTTAATACCTCTATACTCTATTCTATTTTTTTATTATCTCGATTAATTGTAAATATTATATACTTTTTTCAAACTTTACAATGGAATATAAACTATAATCTTTATAAATCTTAAAAATTGTAGACGATAGTTCATTATCTTTTACAGGTTCTTTTTCATTTTTATATGTAATTTGTTTTGCTACTTTTTCATTGTTTACTAGAAAAGTATTTTCCATTATTTCAGTATAATCATTTCCTTGAATTTTACATTGATATAATGCTGAAATTGATTTCCCTAAATTTTTTATTCCAAAATCTTTTATTAGATTAATTATAATATTTCCACTTATTATTAGCAATATTAATACTATCAATATTAACACATAAAATATTTTTTTCTTCATAATCAACTCTCCATTTTAAATTGTAATTTTATTGCTCACTTTTCAACTGAAAATAAAAGAGGTAACTTACTTATATATTATAGTTTTTGAATACTAATAAAATATCCACCAAATACTACCATCATTGTTAAAAGTTACTTTTCCCACTTTAGAAAAGTAATTTTCGATTTCTTTATAAAAATTATTTGTAAAATTAACATACCCACTTTCAATATATTTATTTCTTATATTGTATTTTGTATACATAATCGTGTTATTATCTCTTAAAAGAACCTTTACTTCATCTCCTAATAAATTTTGAACATATTTCAAATCCTCTTGTGTGAATACATATTGCTTTTCTTCCATAACTATAATTTCTCCTTGTATAATATATTTAGGTTTTTAATAAAGGATTTACCTATAAACCT